>JALNYO010000007.1 GCA_023229765.1 Syntrophales bacterium
CTACCCGCCTGACCAAAGCTCTCAGAGATCTGATCTCCGGTGAAGGCGGAATCCATGCACCTGGTTTCATAGTCAGACAGAATCGGGCAATCAAGGCGGCATCAAGTTTATCTGTCTTGGTGCGCAGCAGTTCGCTCTGAGCAAATCCTTTGATCCTGGCGGGGTTGACAACGCTAACCATGTGGCCGGCCTCATGAAGATAGATTGCCAGCTCCTCTCCATAGTTGCCCGTGGCTTCCATACAGGCATGAATCTCGTTCATTCCCTGTTTCTCAAGCCAGAGCCGTAACACCTCAAAACCTTCTGCCGAATTCTTACAGGTCTTATGTTTTGTCTTACCCTCTGTAAGAAGCGCGGCATCGAACTTCTGTTTCGCAATATCTATCCCAAGAACCGATACTGACATAGAAATACCCCCTCTAAAAATATCACCCTTGATAAAAAAGCTTCGTTCGAATCAACCTTGCAAGTGCAAACTCATTCCCATCTATGAAGGTTTATGATACCGTACGAGTTATGAACAAAGCAGTGGGAAGAGGATCTACTCTACGAGCCATGCTCTCTGGCATCAGGTGTAACACAGATTCTCTCCTCCCATTCTACCCCGACGTCCCAGGGTAGTTTACAACATTCTTGGCCCCATGAGAACACAAGGTGCTTTCCACGTTTCGGCAAGTGACAGGAAATTCTCGTATTCCATTCCATTTTACGGGTTATAATCGCTTCTTCCCCAAGGACCTCACAAGCCAAAAATATGGAGGTGTGCCATGACTACGAAAGAAGCGATAACCCTGTTCAAATATTATCTTCTGTCGAACCATAAAACGAGAACCATTGAGAGTTACACCCTTCTGCTTGACCGGTTCAATACGATTCATGCTGAGAAGCTCTTGAAGGACACCACCCCCGATGAGATTTTCCATTTTCTGGAAGACCTGACAAGGAATCTGGCCAAATCAACCAGGAGGCTCCGGTATGCACAGTTGAAAGCCTTCTACAATTTTATCATTGATCGTTGCTCCCTGAACATGAGAAATCCCTGTAATGTCTCATTGCTGAGCAAGTCATTCAAAGCCCCGAAACAAGTCCCGCACAAGATCATAGAACGGGAAACCGTGGACGAAATGATCTACAACACAACAAAGCAGCGGGATCGGCTGATATTAGAGCTACAGGCGCGCTGTGGGTTGAGGATTGGTGAATTGCTGAAGATCAAGGCGTCGGATGTCTCTGACAGAACCATCACACTCCGGGAACCAAAATCAGGCAAGGATACGGAAAGAGCCTACATGCCGGAGAACGTGTCCAGAAAACTGGCGGAATACATCACGGAGAAATCCCTTCAAGAAGAGGCGAGGGTATTTCCCATCTGCTATTCGACAGCAAGATCTCTTGTCCGTGGATTGGGAGCCAAACTGAACGTCCACGTGTCACCTCATGACCTTCGGAGATATTCAGCGACTTAGGCCAGCAGAAACGGTGTTCCTCTGGAAGTAGTATCAAAAGTAATCCTGAGGCACCAGGACCTGAAGACCACCCAGATCTATCTCGGCAAGATCAGCGATTCTGAAGCGATCCGCTGGATGGACAATCTTCACGGAAAATAGGACCGTCCAACATAACCAATTGGAACGTTGAGGTCTTTGGGGTTCATACATCGTGATCAGATCGTCCGTAAGGCATTATCTTTATGTCAATAACTGCAGGTTTCAACCAGAAAACATTGGACATGTTTTCAGAGAATACCTGATGAGTTCAAATGCCATTCATCAGACTCAAGAAACCTTTGCTTACCCGTGATTTTCTCTTGACAAGCGTAACCCTCTTGGTTACAGTACCAACCATGATAAAGTCTTTTATCCACAAAGGCCTGGAAGATTTTTTCTACGATGGAACTCGTAAAGGCATACAAGCCAAGCATGCTTCCAAACTAGTGGCGATATTGGATAGGCTTGATGCGGCAAATGAAATCAAGGATATGAACTACCCCGGCTCCGGCCTTCATCTACTGCTTCCCAAAACGAAGGGGCGCTGGTCGATAAAGGTCTCCGGTAACTGGCGTTTGACGTTTGAATTCAAGAATGGAGAAGCACTGAACGTAGACGTCGAAGACTATCATTGAAAGGGACTGTTATGCGAACACGAAAACGACCGCCGTCTCATCCGGGATCGATTCTCAAGCTTCATTACCTAGACCCGTCAGAGATCAGTGTTACTGATCTAGCGAGGGAGTTGAGATTGTCGAGAAAAACAGTATCCAAAATACTGAACGAACGCGGCGCCGTGACAACGGATGTTGCCTTGCGGTTGTCCAGAGCGTTTGATACTACTCCTGAGTTATGGTTGAATCTTCAGAGAAATTACGATCTCTGGCATACGGCGAATGAGACGACTGATTGGCAGGCAATAAACCCTATACTGAAAATCGCACATGTAAGCGCATAGAGGATGCCTTTCTTCCTGTACCCAGTAAAACGTCACCCTTGAAGAAATTGCTTGACTACAAACAGAAATAAATGAGACCAATTACTTAGAGATCACGAAAAAAGATGGGAACATTGGTTTTTTATTTTCACCTGAAGCATAATATGTTTTATGGAGAAGGTGGGTGCGGGGATTAAGGGGCAACTTCCTTGAATATATAAATGTTAACCTCGACGAAAATACTCGACTTTAAAATGTAATCATTGATGTTCTCCTCCTCTGTAATTATGAAAGGAGTACAAATAATGAGAAGTAACTATTTCCCTGGGTACCGAATCTTTTCGGCAATTCTGGTCGCATTAACGCTGTTGACTGGCGGAATTGTGCCAATGGCGAGCGCCTCGGACTACGAGGGAGCAATCACAGCCAAGCTGAGCGAGATCCAGGCGAAACAGGCCGAACTGCTGGCCGCGTAGCGCGAACTGGATATCCTCAGCCAGTTTCTGGGCGACTACGACACCAAAACCGGGAATCTCGCCAGCGCCTGCCAGCAACTCAGGGACTCAGACGCCGTGCTCTTGGACATCCAGAAGAAGAACCTCATCAAGTCCGCAATCAAGTTGGCCATCTTGACCTGCACCACGGTCGCCAACACCATCAACTCCGGCAAGGCCGCCGCCAACGAACTCATCACCAGCGGCATCAGGAGCACCCTCAACAACGTCGTCCAGGAAAAACTCACCGGTGACCGGCAGGAAGAAGTCCTGGCTGCGCTCGGCCTCGATGACGCAACTCTCAGTAAGCCGCGCGTCGTTAAAATCAAGGCTGTCTCCGACGCGGCGCGCGCCACCTATCCCGTCCTAGCCAACGTGCAGAAGACGCTGAAAATGCGCCTCGAGGCGGTGAGGGGTATGGTCATCGCGGAGAATGGCGGCGATGAAAGCAAAGATCCCGGCTACGTGGGTGCGACCCTCCGCAAGAACATCATGGTGCGCACCGAGATTGCCGCCGCCCTCGACACCCTCGGCGCCCTCGGCACCAAGACGGCCGAGGCCAAGACCGACGCCGACACCAACCTGCCCTTAGCACAGGCCGTGGTGGATGAACTCACCGCCGATCTCGCCGCGCTCACCGCCGCGCTGGAAGAATTGAAGGCCCAGCAGCGCCAGGAAGAGGAAGAAGCCCGGCTCACCGCCAACGAGGCAGCGGTCACGCCGCCGGTCCCTCAGCGTATCCCGACGGTCTCGGTGACTCCCGTCGACGGCGAGACGGAAGCGGATTACCAATACCGCAGGGCTTTAGCCATTCGTGATGCCGCCATAGCGAAATGGAATGACGAGACACCGCCCCTGAACTCTTCGATCAGCGACTGCCAGGCCCAGATCGAAGCGGCGCAAAGTGAAATCAACGCGGCCGTGTCCACCTCCATCACCGTGCCCAGGGTTGCCGACTTTATCTCCGCCTACGGCGGGGGCGACGCACTCGATGCCAACACGACGGCCTCCTATAAGGACTCGGTCAGCTCATACGCTGCCATCGAACAACGGATCACTGACGTGACCCCCGTTGGACCGGCGCTGCCGGGGATCATTACAAAAGTTGAGGCACTCACCGACCTCTACAACACGCTCTTCAACCTGCAAAACCAGGTTCTCTCGCTCGTTGATCTGCTCGCCGATTGCAATGCGAGTGGTGGGGAAAATCAATATTACCCTGCATGGGTCACCATCCCCGGCATGGGGCAGGCACCCGCCGAGGACTTGGCGGTCGTTCTCACCCAGCATCTCAATCTGCTCCCCTTGGCACTTGCCAACGCTCGCTCCCTGAGCGACAAGCTCGCCGCCGCCACCGATGCCTGGAGCAGCGGCATCGGCTCAGTTCGCACCGACCTCGACGAAAATCTCGTTGCAGCCGAGACCGCCTTGACCGCGCTGATCGCCCAGGGCGCCGCATGGGAGAATGCGTTGGCAGCGTCTCCGGGCCTCGTGCTCGATCCCCTTGACCCACTCATCACCGAAACGTACCGACGCCTCGGTTATTTTTCCGAAAACCCCGACGACTTTACTCTCGTTTTGGGGCATGCCTTCGATATGGCGACGTACAAGGCTTCGTTGCTCGCCGCTCTACTCGTCACGCCGGGCTCTGAGGGGCTCGCCACCGCCCGCGGACTGCGGGCCAAATACGACGCTCTGGTCGCCGCCAACCCGGCCATCAAGGATGCCTACGATGCCGCTTGGCAGAGCTATCAGTCTGCGTTCGCAGGCGTTCAAGCCTATGCCGGGGAGGAGGGAGCGCCCGGTTTCCCCGTGTATGATGACTGGACCCAGGCGGCAGCCTACACCTCTACCGCACACCCGGTCGATGCCTCGGCCGTGACGAACCAGGCCGCGCGCTACCACGCGCTCTACAACACGAGTAATTGGTCATTATATACCAGTCTTACAGGCGGCGCACTCATTGGTGGAGAGAATAATGCTGAAATTCTCTCTTGGATGGGACTTCCGAATATGCATCAACTGCCCGATCCCGGTCTTGACGACCCCGCCAGTTACCTCCCGCACCGCATCGCCGCAATGAAGGCCGTTATCATCGAAGACGGGCCGACTTGGCTCCCTCTTGCTGAGGATGCCTTCAACGCCCAATTCAACGATACGATGGCTGCGCTTTGGATCATGGATAGCGAGGCCTTCCAAGCGGACGACGGCAGCCAGGCGGTCGTCGAGGCGCTCAGAGGCGAGCTTGCCCCGCTCCAAAGCGCCTACTATGCGGCCCACCCGGCACCGACGATCGTCGACCAGCCGGCCAGCAGCGTAATCCCGGCAGGCACTACGGCGCAGCTCTTCGTCACAGCCACAAGCGATTTGCTGACTTACCAGTGGTCCATGTCGGCGGATTCCGGCGGCATGTATTCGGACATCGTGGGCGCCACATCCAGCACGCTGACCACGCCGGTTCTCTCCGCGACCCGCTGGTTTCGCGTCGTGATCAGGAACCCGGGCGGCACCGTCGGCAGCGATCCCGCGCGTATCGAGGTTTCCGGAGGATCTTCGGACTTTGGCTTTACCAGCGCCGCCTCGGCCTCCGCTCAGGTCGGCGTCCCGTTCAACTGGACGTTTACTACCTCCTCCGCCGGCATGATCAGTGTCAACCCCCAAACGACGACCCTCCCGCCAGGACTTACGTTTATGCCTGGCACAACGGGAACGCTGGAAGGCACCCCCACCGCCGCCGGTGCTTGGGAGATATTTCGGTCACGGCCAGCAAGCAGAGCCTGCCGGGCCCTCCAGGGCCTCCAGGCCAGCCTATTCAACAGACCTTTCATCTCACCATCGCGCCGCAGGATTCAAACTCAGTCACCCTCGCGGATGCCATCTTGGCCCTCCAGGTGGTCTCGGGTGTAACTCCGGTTGCCTCCTCAAGCAAATTGGCCGACGTGAATGGCGACGGGAAGATCGGCTTGGCCGAAGTCATTAATATTCTGCAGAAGGTGGCAGGGACGAGACAAAATTAGTTGATAACAATCGTTAATCGTCAGCCCAATCAAGTAATTGATGCCGTGGACTCGTAGGCGGAGACAACAAAAAATGCATGTTTTTTTGATAAGCATTACGGGTCGTAACTCTGCTACAAAATCGAACCGACCTCCCTTACTGACTACAATAAAATATCGACAAGCACCTGATTATTCGATTTCGCCGATCAGGTGACAATGAAATTGCTTGCTATCGGGATCTGATCTCTTCTTTTTTCACGAAAGTACGCATACCGGATGAACCTTAAATAATCTGCGGCGCTCAAGGAAAGCGGAGCTCAATGTTCACAAATCGGCAAGCTGGTTGATTTGGAAATTGTCAAACGCGAAGGTCAGGCCAGAGCCAGCTATTATGTGATGCGCTGACCGGTTGTCGATTTGGTGATCTGGGCGATTTATCGTAAATACGAATACGGGGATGAAAGATATCCAACTTTTCTCACATTCTATCGATTCGATAGGTTATTGAATCATCCTTTCAGGGGGCAGCAATGAAGGCTGTTCGGATAATCGATGAATTCTGGTTGCTCATCGCCTTTGTTTCTGATAGATTACCCCATTATTATCGGGATATTTCTCCGAATGGACTGAAAGTATGCTGATCGCCATCAACAATCAGAACCCCCAGTTGCGACTTGTGCGCCGGGCGGTGGAGGCCTTTCGCGACGGCGGGATCGTCATCTATCCCACCGACACGGTCTATGGAATGGGGTGCGATCTGTTCAACAAAAAGGGCATTGACCGGATTTATGAAATCCAGCGGCGCGACCGGAAAAAGCCGCTCAGCTTTGTCTGCGCAGATCTCAAGGACATCAGCCATTATGCAAGGGTTACCGACGAGGCTTATAAAATCATGCGCCGTCTGCTTCCGGGGCCCTACACGTTCGTCCTCGAAGCCTCCCGGATAGTCCCCAAAACCATCCTTCCCAAAAGGCAGACAACGGGCATCCGCGTACCCGACAACCGCATCTGCCAGGCCCTCGTCGCCGAACTGGGTTCGCCCATCATCAGCGCCAGCGTCAAGGATGAGGACGGGGAGCTGCTGAGCGACCCGCGCATCATCGAAGAACTCTTCGGCAGACGGGTAGATATGATCATCGACGGCGGCATCATCGTCGCCAAGCCTTCGAGTGTCATCAGCATTCTGGAGGAAGGGCCGGAGGTGCTCCGAGAAGGAAAAGGCGACGTATCGGCCTTTCTACAATAAACAGGCGGTTTGAGGACGACGCACGAAGATGCGCTCCGGGCACAGACCGCCGCAAAAAATAATCTCTTAAGGAAAAGGACATGTATGAGTAAAAAAATGCTGATCAACGCCGTCCACACCGAGCAGAAGCGCATGGCGGTCGTGGAGGACGGCAAACTGGTCGAATTCAACATCCAGATGGCCGTCCGGGACCCGATAACGGGGAATATTTACAAAGGGATAGTGATGAAGGTGGAACGGGGACTGCAGGCGGCTTTCGTAAATTACGGCGGCAAGAAGGACGGATTCCTGCCGCTGCGGGACGTAAGCGCCAATAACTACTCGGAAACGAACGGCTCTCATGACGGCGCGCGCCAGACGCTCAAGCCGGGGCAGGAAATACTGGTGCAGGTGCTCCGGGAGGTCAGCGAACGCAAGGGCGCCCTTCTGACATCATATATATCGCTGCCGGGACGATATCTGGTGATGCTTCCCAACAAGGAAAGCAGCGGCATCTCCCGCAAGATCGAAGACGAGGAGGATCGCAAGCGGCTTAAGGAGCTGATTGAACAGATCAAAACCGAAGAGGGAATGGGGTTCATAGTCAGAACCGCCGGGATGAACCGTACCAAGCAGGAGCTTTCCCGCGATTATCAGCACCTCTTCCGGCTGTGGACGGAAATCAAAAAAAAGGCCGCCGAACTCGCCGCCCCGGCCTTGATATATCAGGAGAGCGCCTTCGGAGTTCGTTCGCTCAGGGACTACTTCACAACCGACATAGATGAAATTCTTGTTGATGACGCAGAAACGTTCCGCCAGATGAAAACCTACTGCAAGGCGGTTGCGCCCCGCAATCTGAAGATAATAAAATTAGACAAGGAAAAAACGCCTCTTTTCGACAAACACCAGTTAGAAGAGCAGATTCGCGTCATCTACCAGGAACGGGCCGATCTAAAATCAGGCGGCTATCTGATCATCAACCCCACCGAGGCGATGATCACCATCGACGTCAACTCCGGGCGGGGCTCCCATAAACGCAACGTCGAGGAAACCGCCTACCAGACCAATCTGGAAGCGGCGGAGGAGATTGCCCGTCAGCTCCGCCTGCGCGACCTGGGCGGATTGATCGCGATCGACTTTATCGACATGATGGATCAGAAACACAACGCCGAGGTGGAAAAGGCCTTCAAAAAGGCCTTGACGATGGATCGGTCGCGCATCCAGCTTGCCCACATCTCCAAGTTCGGCATACTTGAACTCTCCAGGCAGAAAAAGCAATCCACAATCCAGGAGATAAGCTACACGGCGTGTCCTTACTGCCATGGCCGGGGGATGCGTCCTTCCCTTGAATATATCGCGCTCAACGCCTATCGCAAGGTGGAAACACAGGCCGTAAAGGGACTCGCCTCCGAGATAAAGGTTAACGTGCACAATGAGATAGCCGATTATCTGCAGAACCAGAAACGGGCAGAAATCAGCCGCCTCGAAACTGATTACGGGATGTCGATCCATATCTACGGCAGCCACGAAATGGCATGGGAGGAGTGCAAACTTGAGGCAACAAAACGGGAGCTGCCGCCCCCGGCCGAAATAACTCAACCAAGGAATACGGAGGCAAACGAGAAAGAGTCGGAAGAAGACGAGCCATTGGAAACAGAGCAGCGGGAAGAACCGGAGCCGAAGAAATCGCCCAGCGTCAGGGGTGTAGAGAAAAAACAAAAGGAATCCGTTCCCAATAATGGCCGGCAGAACATTGTCAAGCTGAGCGAAAACGGCTCAGGAAACAAGGCAGCGCAAACCCCGCCCAAACAGCAGGAGATTCAACCTGCAAAAAATCCTCCGGCGCCGGCGGAAAACGGGGAACAGGCAGCCGAACCGGTAAAAAAGAAATCCCACCGGCGCCCTCGCCGCCGCCGCAAGGCCCCCACGGACGGCTCATCCGCCGCCGCTGCAACAACGATTGCGGCCGCTGCCCCCTCCGAAGAGAAAAGGCAGGAGATGTCAGCAATTAAGCCGCCTCCGCCGGCGGCCAAAAACAGAATTGCCAATCCGCCGGCGGCCAAAAACCCCCTGCCCAAAAATAAACCGACTGAAAGAAAAGAGAAGGCCATCCTTGAAGATCCTCTCCATAAACTGAAGAAGGTCTTTGAGGAATTCGAAGATAACGACTAAAAAGGGGAAAAGATGTTAAAGGGAAAGAAAATCGCCGTAATCGGCGGCGGGGTAATGGGCGGGGCTCTGGTGCAGGGAATAATTTCCCTGAGCGCCGTAAATCCTCACTCTTTGACCGTTGCAGATACCGATGAGGTTCGGCTGAAAGAGCTTGCCGGCAGACTAAAGGTGTCGGTTACAACCGACAATCGTGAAGCGCTGCGCGGCGCCGACGTGCTTTTACTGGCCGTCAAGCCCCAGAAAATGGGGGAGGTTCTCGCCGGGCTTGACGCCTCACTGGCGCCCGGGATGACCTGCATCACGATCGCGGCGGGGATTGCGACCTCCTTTATCGAGGAGCGCCTCGGACAAGGGGTACGGGTCATTCGCGTTATGCCGAACATGCCCGCATTGATCGGCGAAGGGGCGGCGGCTCTCTGCCGAGGCGCTTTCGCCACCGCTTACGATATGCAGTTGGCAAGGGGAATTTTTGATGCCGTCGGCATAACCGTAGAGGTCAAAGAAGAGCTGATGGATGCAGTCACGGCGCTCAGCGGCAGCGGCCCGGGCTACGCCTTTTTCATTATTGAAGCCTTCGCCGAAGCGGGAGTCCGGATGGGATTTGACCGGGATGTCTCGCTGAAGCTGATCGCCCAAAGCCTGATCGGCTCGGCAAAGCTCTGCCTGAAGGGGGAGAAGACCCCCGCTGAGTTCAGAAAGATGGTCGCCACCCCCGGCGGCACCACGCTTGCCGGCCTGAAGGTTATGGAGGACGGAAAACTCAAGGAGATGATCGCCGCGGTCGTTGAAGAGGCGACGAAGAGATCAGCCGAGTTGGGGGGCCGGCAATACACGCCGCCCACAACTGCCCCGGATCATCTTCTTAAACCTGATTGACTTGATTTCATAAGGGAATGCTTATGCTGAACGAGGCAAATGTTGAAGGACGAAAAATCACCTTCTGGGGCAACGATGGGGGTCTCTACCCGCAGCGGCGAACCCTTGTTTTCATCCACGGCTCAGGCGGCACTCACGAGGATTGGAATGAGCAGCTTGTCGCCTTGCCAAATGACTTTAATATCGCCGCTTTGGATCTTCCTGGTCACGGAAAATCGGAGGGACCGGGGGAACAGGATGTATTTGCCTACGTCGCGTTTGTCGAGAAATTCCTAAAAAATGCCGGCATCGTCCAGCCGGTTCTGATCGGCCATTCGCTGGGCGCGGCAATCTGCCTGAGCTTTGCGATCAAATACGGCGACGAAGCCGCCGCCATTGTCCCGGTCGGCGGAGGCGTCCGAATGCCGGTCAATCCGCTCATTCTTGACGGCCTGAAGAATAACCCCACCGAGACTATCGCCGCCATCGCCAAATTCTCTATCACCAAGGCCAACAGGGAAAGATTCGCTGCGCAACTTGCGGACGCTATTTCCAGAACGAAGAGTGAAACGATTCATGGCGATTTCACCGCCTGCAACAGACTTGAGCTAACCTCTGCCATTAAAGGAATAAGGATTCCGACGCTGGTTGTCTGCGGGGCAGAAGACAAGATGACCCCCCCGGCCCTGTCCGAGTATCTGCGGGATAACATTCCCGGGGCAAGGCTTGCCTTGATTCCGGCAGCAGGGCATTTTGCAATGCTGGAAAACCCGAATGAATTCAATATTACGCTGACTGATTTCGTAAATTCGCTGCCGAAACAGTCAGTTGAATCTTGAAATATTTTTAAGGAGCATCCACATGTTTATACTGGGTAATTTTATCGCGGCCATTGCCCGCATCTTGGATATTCTTCTCAATATCTATATGTGGATTATAATTATCCGCGCGGTCTTGTCGTGGGTAAATCCCGATCCCTACAATCCGCTCGTCCGCCTTATCCATCAGTTGACAGAGCCGGTGATGGCGCCGATCCGCCGTCGGATTCCCCTGCGGGGAGGCGGAATGGACTTTTCCCCGCTTGTTATCCTGCTGGCAATCGTCTTTCTGCAGAGTTTCCTGGTATCGAGCCTGCTGCAGCTTTCCAACTATTTGCGCTGACGAAGCCCCGCATGATCCCCTTAAGTCAAACCGAAGACGGCGTTATTTTCCATGTCCGGGTCGTGCCGCGGGCATCCCGTTCGGAGCTTGCAGGCGTTCAGGAAGATGCCCTCAAGCTCAGGATAACGGCGCCCCCTGTAGATGGTAAGGCAAATGAAGAATGCATCCGGGTGCTTGCAGATTTTTTCGGCGTGAAAAAACGACAGGTGACGATTATCAGCGGCCATGCCTCCCGCACAAAGACGATCGCCATAGCAGGAAAGAGCAGCGGGGAAATAGCCGCTCGCTTGGTGAAACTGCCCTCCGGTAACGAGAAGTGATCCTGCTTTTTGCAAAGGAATATCAGGCACATGAACTTAAGATCTTCTTTGTCGGCAGGCAATATCCATAGCGACAACTATTTTAGGAATTTATTCGATGTCTGATAAAAAATATTCCGAAAATTCTCTGGTTGTCCGGGCGGCGGGCGTTGTGGGAATGGCGACGCTGCTTTCCCGCCTTTTCGGATTTCTTCGGGATATGATAGTCGCCGGTCTATTCGGCGCCGGCCTGGCCACGGATGCCTTTTTTGTCGCCTTCAGGATCCCGAATCTGCTGCGGCGGCTCCTCGCCGAGGGGTCGCTTACTGTATCGTTTGTCCCTGTTTTCACTGACTATCTGAAGAAGAAAAACCGGGAAGAGGCGATGAGGCTCGCCAACGTCGCTTTCACCGCCCTGTCCATCCTGCTGGTTGTAGTTTCGCTTGCCGGGATCATCTTTTCCCCGCTGATTGTAACGGCAATGGCGCCTGGCTTTGTCAAATCGCCGCCCCGTTACGAGCTGACGGTTTACCTCACCAGACTCATGTTCCCGTATATCTTTTTCATCTCCCTCGTCGCGCTTTGTATGGGGATTCTCAATTCCCTCCGCCATTTCGTAGCGCCGGCTATCGCCCCGGTGCTTTTGAACATCTCGATCATTCTGTCAGCCTTGTTTCTTCGCAATCTTTTCCATCCCCCGATAGTTGCGCTGGCCGCAGGCGTTGTGATCGGCGGCGTCCTGCAACTGGCATTGCAGATCCCTTTTCTTTTGCGCATGGGGGTAAACCTGAAGACTGATTTTCACTTCCGCCATCCGGGACTGAAAAGGGTAGCCCTGCTGATGCTCCCCGCCTTCTTCGGCGCGGCCATCTACCAGATAAACATCTTCATCGGGACGATTCTCGCGTCGCTGCTGCCCACGGGAAGCGTCTCTTTTCTTTACTATGCAGACAGGATTGTCGAACTCCCGCTCGGGGTCTTCGCGATCGCCGTCGGCACGGCAACATTGCCCAGTTTCTCGGAACAGGTCTCCCGGGGACAATTCACTGAGCTCAAAAAGACGCTTTCCTTTTCGCTCCGGCTGCTGCTTTTTATCACGATCCCCGCAACCATCGCGCTGATCGCCCTGCGCATTCCAATCATCTCGGTGCTTTTTGAAAGAGGCGAATTCAATCTCAATTCGACCATCCAGACCTCACGGGCACTGCTCTGCTACAGTATCGGCCTCCCCGCCTTCTCCGTTATTCGCATTATCGTCGCGGCCCACTACTCCCTCCAGGACACAAAATCGCCGATGAAGGCCGCCATCGTCGCCTTAATCGTCAACGCGCTTTTGAGCCTCGCCCTGATGTTCCCGCTGAAGCACGCGGGGCTTGCCCTGGCCACGTCAATCGCCTCGGTGGTGAATGTGGCGATGCTCTGGTTCATTCTGAGAATCCGCATTGGCGAGTTTCTGGATCGTGAATTCTACAGCTCCATTGCCAGTACAGGGCTATCCACGCTCGTCATGCTGGCGGTGATACTTTCGATTGATTTCATCTATCCCTGGAACACGGCCAATCCCTTTAACACAAGGCTGATTTATCTCTCCCTGTGCGTCGTGACCGGCGGCGCCGCCTTTTTCATCTCCGCCTTCTTCTTTCGCAGCCAGGAAATTGCCGCGGCAGTGACAGTTATCCGGCGACGTCTTCCGGCAAGGAAAAAATAAAAAGAGACTTGACAGTTCTGTAAAATTTTATCATAAGGATGCGGGTTCCGAAGGGAACGATAATTATATTTTAATGGAGGAAGATATGAAGAATTTCAGAAACACGGCATCATTATTAATTGTTGTTGCACTGCTCTTTTTATTCAGCGGCTGCGCAAAACCACCGGAGGCGGAGCAGAAAGCCGCCCAGACGGCCATGGAAGCCGCCGTCGCCGCCGGGGCAGACAAGTACGCCGTTGCCGAGTTAGGCGAGGCAAACAAGCTGAAGGAAACCGCAGACGCCCAGGTGAAGGAGAAAAAGTACAAGGAGGCCAAACAGGCCTACATAGACGCGAAAGCCGCTTTTGAAAAGGCTGCTGGCGCCGTTGAAGCCGGCAAGGCCGCCGCTGCCGCGGCCGCTGTTGCCGACGCCAATGCCGCATTGACGGCCGTTGAAGAGGGGTGGAAGGCCGTCGAAGCCGAGGCCGCCAAACTCGGGAAGAAACTGAAGGCGCAAAAAGCGGCCCTGGCGGCTGATACCAAGGCATTCGGGGACAACCTGAAGGCCGCCAAGGATATGGTCGCCACCGACGCCCTCGGCGCCAAGGCAAAAGCGGAAGAATTGAAAGGTCTGGTCGAGAAATGGGCGGCCTCTCTCAAGGATGCTGCGACCGCTCCCGTTAAGAAATAACAAGCTGATCAACTGATCAAGGGAAAGGCGTTCCGAAATTCTTCCAGTTTGGAACGCCTTTTTTATGTCCATCTTCTTGTTTTGCAAAACGCGGGACTTTACAGAGCATCGCCTGCGTAAGGTTAATAAGCAGAAAAGGCCCGTCACTGACGGGCCTTTTCTGCTTTCACTATCTGCCTTGTTTTATTTCTTTTTCTTCGGAACGAAAGGCACCTTAAGCCGTTTCCCCACATGGTCGCGTCCAAGATAGAAATTCAGCCACGACGACGTCTGGTAGAAATCCCAGTTGCAGGGCGGAACAGACGTATCCTTGATACTCTGCTCCTCGCCGTGCTTTTTAAGGCGTGCATAGGCCTGAACCCAGACACACTTTCTTTCGTTGGGGTAAACCTCGCACCACCCTTCGAAAGACCCTCCGCATGCCCCGTTGCGCTGTTTTTTAGGACACTGGCTCATCGGGCAGAGGTACGCAGTATCCATAAGGGCGCAGTCGCCGCAGTTTTCGCAGTCAAAAATCCCGACCTTGATCAAATGCTCGAGTTTAGAGAAGAAATGTTCAAAACCTGTGCCATCTACAGCTTTCATAAGAGACCGCATCGTTCCGAACAACCCCTTGCCCGGCTCAAACATCGTTTTATGCATCGTCCTGCTGAAGCTGTAACTGAAGGGGATCTCCGCATCAAGAGGACGGTTCTCGCGGACTGTCGGCTTGGACGTGTTTAGCCCCGTTTTCTCATCTTTTTCATAATAGTAAAAGCCCCCTGGCTGGGGAACATCAAATTCCCTGACGAGATCATGCCAGTTGGGAGCAAGCTCCTCCCCTCTGCCGATAATGAACTCGACATCGCCAATCGGAATGCCATGCCCGCCGATGTGAACGCCATCATAGCCCATACCCTTGAAACAGGCGAACATCTTTGCCGCCCGCTCCAGACGGGCGCCCTTGCCCTTGTCAGCGGCGTCCTTTTCTTTTTCAAGCTGAGCGAGCAATTCCTTCGTGACAACGCACCCCGGCACGAAGTTCTGGCTCATCGCCCGGCCCGCGCCAAAGGGAAGGATGTAGATATTGCCCATGACCGGCACATCCCACCCCTGCTGCCTGACAAACTGGATGAGTTCGTGAAACTTGCGCATGTCGTACCCCAGTTGGGGAACGATAAAATCAGCGCCAGCCTCTACTTTTTTCTTCAGTTTATAATACTGAATCACCTGCTCCGCCTCGTCGCGTTTAAACGGTGACACAGCGCAGCCCTTAAAGAACTCTGTTTTCTGAAGCTGGGCCGGCTTGGCGGCTGTGCCGACCTCCAGCCCGGCATTCAAATCGCCAACCAGGCGAAGTGACTGCACCGGATCGAGATCGAATACCGGTTTCGGACGTCCCTCAAAACCGCTGACCGGATAATCGCCGGTCATGATCAGCAGATTGCGCACCCCGGCGCGGGTCAGACCGTGCAGAAGTCCCTCCATCTGGTTGCGGTTTTTGTCCTTGCAGGTAAAGTGCACCAACGGCTCGATCCCCATACGGATGATCTCGGCGCCCAGAAATTCAGCGGAGATCGCGGGGTTGCCCCCGGGATTGTCGGTAATCGTCAAACCGTGAATCTTCTCATTTTTTGCCGCCGCGGCGGCGTTGGCAAAAATCGTCTCCTGAGCCTTCTCTTTGGCCCCTCTGCCCGGGACAAGCTCCCAGGTAACTGAAAATACTGACTTGTCGAGCAGGGCTTCCTTGAACTTGTTTTCCATTGTTCCCCCAAACAAAATTTAGGATTCTTTATTAAAGAGGACGGGCGAACCCAAGATTCGCCCGTACCTGTTTATAATCCCCTGGTATTCTTAAAACTTCGCAACCAATATTACAGGTCCAGCCAATCATCCGAGTAGAGCTTGTAGGCGCAAAGAACTTCTGTTGTTTTTACATAATCGAGTTGTTCTTTGGTAAGGGAGGCCCGATCGAGGGGCTCCTTGTCCATCGTCTTGAAAATGATCGCTTCGAGGTCCGGACGGCTGCCCGCGGCAAAATTCTTCATCCCCTCGTCAAACGCATCCAGGATGGCGCTGGACATCCCATAGCGCCTTAACATGGCAATGTAGGTCTGATTCAGGATCGGCCGCAGATGGTTGGGCGCCCCGTTCGAAACGTTGGAAACGCCGCAGGTTGATCGCAAACCGGGGGCCATTTCCTGAAGGTCCAGAAACATCTTCATAAACTCCACGACCGCCGGCACCTGCACATTGCTGATGGGGGTATTGCAGGGGGTAACAATCGGATCGATCCAGACATCCTCATTGGCAAGCCCGTACTGCTCCGCCTTCTGCATCAGCTCCGCCGCCAGTGCGCCGCGCTCCTCCGCATCCCGGGGCATTCCCGCGGGGCCCCAGAGCAGGGCGACTATCCCGGCGTCATATTTCTTCGCCAGCGGCATTTTGACATCGTAACTTTCCGGACGGGCCATGACCGAATTGATGACGGCCTTGCCTTTTTTGTTTTGATATGCCTTGAGTCCCGCTTCGATCGCCTCGGGATTGATGGTGTCAATGTACAGGGGAAGGTCGGTCACTTCCTGAACCGTTTTCACGATCCATTCCGCCATCCCCGCTGGGTCTTTTCTTGCAGGTCCAAGGTTGATGTCGATATAATCGACTCCGGCCTTCTCCTCGTCGATCGCCATCTTGCGAATCGGCTCGGGATCGCGCTCCTTCATTGCCGTGCCTGTTACCTTACCTATAATATTGAGATTCTCACCAATGCGAATCATAAATTACTCCTCCTTTTATCTTCAAATAAATGCTTTTATGGTTGCCCTTTTCATTAACCGGCGATTTCCAGCTTCAAGAAGGCGGACAGGTGCGCGGCCTCGCGCGGACCAATCTTTACATCCCAATCCGGTCCCAGCTCCTCTTCCAGATCGCCGCTTACGGAAGCGACATAACCGGGGATAATGATCTTTTTATGTTTAATCTTGTCCAGAATACCGCTTTTCTTGATAAACACCCCCATCGCATCGCCGACAAACTTCCCGGCAGCCCAGGCGGTAAGCACCGAGAGACCCTCTGTATCCATAACCAGAAGCCAGGTCGGAACGCGGCTGGCCTCGATCTCGCCGGAAACGATAAAGTAGGTAAGGGCAAAATTGGTGGTGATGGTGACCGGGGAATCCTCGGTCGGGTTGCCGATGGGATAGATGCCCTGCTTCATCATCATCGGACGCTGCGGATCGGTATAGAGATTGAGCCGTTCGACCAAAAGCGGGAAGAGGCTCTCGCCCTGGAAGTCGGAAAGGATTACCATCCCGGCATACTTGGCAACCAGCATCGCTGCAATAACCGTCTCCTTAAGAGGATCATCCGTCATCTCGCCGGGAAAAACGATCGGCGAAAAACCGAGGGAACGGTTCTTCTGGACGAGCGCGGCTCTGCGCAGAAAAACCATATCTTCGAAAACCTTCCTTACGGTCCGGGCGCCGCTGTCCAGCACGAGGTCCTTCACATCCGCCGCTACTATCTTATCCGTCAATTCCGACAGGCTGTTGAGGTTGTCGGATTTGGCAGTCAGCGGGCACTTGAACTCCTTGGCAAGAGCGGCCATCTCCGCGAAATTCTGTGCGGTCGCTGCGTAAATGATCGGCCGACGCTGGGAGGAAACCGCCAATGCCGCCTTCAAGGCATCTACGCTGTCGCTCATCAGCACCGGAATGGCATCCGTCTCGTCCATCACCCGTTTTACCAGGGTTGCGAACTTGGCCGCGTCGCCCGACACATTCTTGATCGCGATCATTTCAGCGCGGAGGATCAGACCTATCCACTCATATTTAAGTGAATTAAACTGTTTGATCCTGGATGCCACATCGGCTTCGGCCATGGCGTCGGTGATCAGCACGCCCAGACCTGTTTTGTTCACAAAGGTTTTTTCATGGCGGAACAGCACGGTCTCTCCGCCGACCGTCAGCTTGTTTTCCCCTTCGCCCATCGTAATGGGACGGATGGGAGGCGCGGACGCCTCGGACAACTGCGCCCTCGCTTCATCGGAGATGTAGGGGCACGCGCCCAGCTCCGCCTTTCCGGCCGCCAGGTTCATGGCAAACGCCAGGCAGGTGGGAACGCCACACTCCTTGCAATTTGTTTTCGGCAGCAATTTGAATATCTGAATCCCTGTAAGAGCCATAATTCTTACTCCTCTCTTTTCGCTCGTTATTTAGTGCTATCTATCACCGATATGCGGCGAGCGGGACAAAAATCCTGAGGATTTCTGCCCGCCCTTCCCCGTTTTTACCCATTAGAGTTCCAATACCGACGGCATTGACAGCGCCGGGTGACCCTTTTCCTCAAGGAACGGCAAAATCTCCTCTTCCGTAGTGCCAACCGTCTCATCGGCGATCATATCAACAAAATTGGGTATTCCCATCTCTTCGCCGCGCGCCTTCAGGCGGTCATAAAACTCATCTTTATAGATCTTCGGCATCCAGACCATCCGGGCCAGCCCGCCGTCCGCCGAGAGGAATTTCCTCTGAATGATATTGTATTTGCTGTGGCCCAAGAATCCCGGCGTCTGCGTTCCGCCACCAGCCGATCCGGCCAGCGTCGAAAACTTCATTCCGCAGGGAGTCATGCCCATGTAGTCGCGGTTAACCGTCATAAAGCCGTTGCAGGAGGGAAGCACGGCGGCAAGGCACTCGCAGCAGCCGCAGGTCGTCATCGGATCCTGCATCATGCTGTACATGCTAACCTTGTCGTAATTGCCATGCGATGATTTGACGGCAAAGTCGTTGGTGCCTACCCATTGCCCAAGCTTCTCATTGATAATTTCGCCCTTCGGCACCGGCTGGTTGGGGCCTGTCGGGTTGATCTCATTGGACGCCTTGCAGTCCATCCAGTTATAGGCGCCGCAAAGACCGGTCCGCTCGGGAGAAACAATGCAGACATGGTTGGGGGCAAAAGACTGGCAAAGGGTGCAGGAGTAAAAGGGATCGGTCGTTTCATCGGTCATCCCCTCGATCCTTTTATCCCTCTTCGCATAAGTTTCTCTTGCCAGAACCATCATTTCCTCGACCATCTTGCTGTCGGTTATGATCTTCACCTGGGCCTTGTCGAAGATGGCGCCGAAATCCTGATGAAATTTCGCATGCAGAATCTTGCCCAGATCGGCGAGCGTGAACCCCTTCTGAATGGCGCTCTTCCCGATGCGCACCCAGGCGATGTCGCGCTGGCCGATGTGCATGATCCCCTGGGCGTAGTTGATCAGGTGATGAACCTGCCGCTCCAGGATCGGCTCGAAGTCATCCTGCATCTTCCGACCTGCCACCTCCACTATCATGGCCAGCGGCAGCCTTCCCGGCGTCTCCTTGATAGAGTCAACATCAGGACCGATAACCTCTACCTTGCCGTCCTCAACTTCGTCAAGCCGCTTGGAAGTGACAAACTCAACGGCATGGGTGCGACCGCCGCCCATCTCCAGGAAGATGTCCTCGCCGCGCACCCGCTCTCCCTCGAAAGCCGGCCCATAGGAGAGGGGAATCGGCACCGACGTCACATTGACCTTGAGGCCTCTGACCTCGATCGCCTTCTGGACGATCTGCTCATGGGGGATATTAGAGACGACGTGTTCATAAGTGCATACGCCTGTCGGCAAAATCTCCGGGATCGGCGTATCGGCAATGGTCGGGAATCCGAAATTCACCGCCCCGGCGGCATTGGCATACCATTCGTCTGTGACAAAGCCCATCGGCATGACAAAGGCAAAGGTACGGTCTTTGTTGTACAAAAGGTTTTTACGGAAATCACCCGGCTTGACGCCGCCGAACGACATGGCGACGCGGCAGGCAAAACCGATCGCGAAAACGGCCGCGGTAATGTCCGGCCCGTAGGATACCAGACGGGTCGGCCAGCCGATCTGAACGCCGGCCTCGACGAGCTGCTCCGAAAAGCGCACGCCGTTGTTTTCGGCCGCCATAAAGATATACAGGTTTTTCTCCTGCAGCTCGATGGCGATTTTCGCCGCGATCTCCGGCGTGGGCGCCGCCCCTACAATGGCGGCAAAACCGGGGGCGGTTCCATCAACGAACTCGACGCCCCGCTTGCGGAAGATGACATCGTTGGCTGCCCCGAGCCAGATGTTGTCGGGAAGCACATCCTCCTGCTTGGTGTAAAAATCGGGCGCCTCCAGGTAGCGGATCGCTTCGATAATTTCCTCGGCGAAGAATGTCGCCATCCCGGCGTCCAGGGCCGGCGCAAGGTACGGCAGCGGGTTTTTCTCCTTGACCAATGGCGGCAGCAAGGCGCGGCAGCGGTCCAGTACCGGTTTTATATCCACCATCGTCTTGACGGGAATGCCGAGAATGGCATAAATTGTCGGCAGGTAATAGGCGGTATCAGGAAAGCCAACCTCATGATCAGGCCCCCATTTTTCGAGCGCCATCTGATAGTCCTTCTCCGCTCTCTCCACTATTTTATGAGCCCCTCGTATGGCTGCGGCTGCAATTATTTTAGACACGTTAAATCCTCCTTCCAAATCGTAAGATTTTTCAAAATCTTTTAAAAGGCCCTGGGAAAATCAAGGTCAGTCTAATTCAATATTCATCTTCCCTTAAGCCTTGCCCCCTTCTTAGAAGCCACTCAAAATTTATGCAGCTTCAATATCGCGGCGTTTTGCCATATCGAAGAGTACCCGCTCTCTCGCCTTGTCGATGCCGAGGGCTGCCCTCTTTTTGTCTATATGCGCAATCATCAACTGGGCCGCTTTGAGCGGATCTGGTTCAAAGCCCCACGTAGCCTTCAATATATCTTCGTAATCTTCAAAGAGGAATTTGGTAAACTCCTCGGAACCGCTTGTCGGCCAGGTAACCCCGAATACCGTGTAAACGCCGGAAGCGACAAAATACTCGCCGATCGAAATGGCCTTTTCACTCATCCACTCCAGCGCCGCGCCAGCCGCCGGAAGATCGCTGATGTCATTGCCGAGACCGCCGGCCTTGACCATCGCCGTCGCCGCCACCAGAATTCTGCTGTTGTCAACGCAGGAACCCATATGCAGAACCGGAGGAATGCCTACCGCCTCGCATACAGAAGCAAGTCCCGCGCCGGCAAATTCTTTCGCCGCCTCGGGCCTGAGCAGACCAGCCTCGCCGGCAACATGGGCCGCGCAGCCAGTCACCAGAACGAGCACGTCGTTTTTGATCAACTCCTTGATCAGCTCCAGATTGGCTTTGTTATGGGTAGCACGGGCATTGCTGCACCCCACCACCCCCGCAACGCCGCGGATCAGGCCATTGATTATATTTTCGTTCAGCGGATGGTAGGAAGCGCGGAACATGCCGCCCAGTAGGTAATTGATCGTCTCATGCGTGAAACCTACAACCTGGTCGCTTTTTTCTGAGGGAATGTCAACATGTTCCGGCTTTCTGTTCTTGTAATTATCGATCGCCATCATCAACATTTCCCTTGCGACCTGCGAGGCGTTATGGTCATCAAACTCCATATGCAGAGCGCCTGCGATCTTCGCCTTGGGGGAAGTTGTCACAAGCTTCGTATGGTAATGGGCCGCAACCGGCACCAGCGCCTGCATAATGCACTGTACGTCCACCGTCATCAATTCGACGGCCCCGGTTACAATCGCCAGTTCCTGCTGCAGAAAATTCCCGGCAATCGGAACGCCGTGGCGCATAAGAATCTCGTTGGCGGTACAGCAGATTCCGGCCAGGTTCACACCCTTGGCGCCGACAGCCTCCGCCGCCTTCTGAATCTCCGGGTCTTTGGCAAGAACAACCATCACCTCCGGCAGAAGAGGCTCATGGCCGTGAACGATAACGTTCACATAATCCTGTTTCAAAACGCCGAGGTTGATCTCGCCGGCAATCGGCGTCGGGTCGCCCAGCATGATATCCTGAAGCTCCGTGCCGATCATCGAACCGCCCCAGCCATCGCCAAGGGCGGTGCGGGCCGCCTGCAGCATGATGTGCTTGTAGTCCTGATCGACGCCCATGGTTGTCCGATGCATGGTCTCCACGATCTCGCGATCAATTCCCCTCGGCACGATGCCCAATTTTCTCCACAGCTCTTTTCTCTTCTCCGGGGCCCTCTGGGCAAATGCGCCCTCGCCATGCTGACGCCCAAACTCGGCAACCGCCTTCTCGCCAACCTCAATGGCGATCTCCTTAATAGTACGCTCGCCGATCTCAACCCCAAGATCCATCGCAACCTGATAGAGCTTCTGCTCGTCTTTTATCTTGAATTCGGAAACCTCGCCCTTGGCAGCCATGAGAAACATCTCCGCCTCGCCCCGGCCATGGTCAGAATGGGCAGCCGCGCCGCCGGCCACCATGCGGGCAAAATTGCGCGCGGAAATCGTCTCGGCGGTCGCGCCGCACAGTCCCGTAGGTCTCGGTTTAGTCTTGTCCTTAGGCGCCGGAACACGGCACGGCCCCATCGCGCACATCTTGCAGCAGTCGCCTTCTGAACCTATCGGGCAGGGCTTCAGAGCGGCCGCCCGGTCAAAAATTGTATTAACCTTATCGGCAAACGCCTTATCGATCATCTTCAGCGATGCCGGTTCGATACTCTTCTGGAATACCTCTGTCATTTTTTCCTCCTAACGTACGCCACCCTTCAGGACAGCATTCTTTTTATGTTGTTAAATCGGCAATCATCTCTCGGACAACCCGGATGGCCTCGGGGTGCCTCATAATCAATACGTCGGCGCCAGCCAAAGCGAGAAGCATGGCGGTGACAGCCTCCATTATAATCCCCCGCTTGGAACTCTTGCCCATCAAATCGGAATCCGCTGTCTTGGCTTCCTTGGTCTTCCATACTTCCTTGCCCAGATTGCAGATCATTGGGAACTGCAATCTTTCATCCTGCTGGGACAGGGCCGCAATGCGGATGCGTTCGATCACGGAATACGAGTATTCAATGCCGTAACCGAGCCCGCCGGTGGTCGGATCGATAATGAGCTGCTGATCCTGCACGCCGAGATTGCCCAAGAGAATATTGAGCTGTTTGGCAAGATTGATGTCAATCGGCGTGTTGGCGGCTACGGTATGATGATAGGCAATCGCGCCGGCGCCGATCTGCTTGTAATTCTGATCCTGAACCGGGCCGAGAATAAGATTCATCCCGTCGCAGGTTTCAGAGACCTTGCGCAGCACCTCCGCGTCTTTTTCCATGTTGCCGCTCCCGTAAACAATAACGGGGACATCGATGGCGGCTGCAACTTTTTTGGCCGTCGCGGCCCCCTCTTCAGCCGTCGCATTAAGGCCGTTGGGGTCGGTGCTCGCAAGCTGCAGGGCGATCATATCGGCGCCATATACAGCGATCGCCTTCTTTGCCCAGGCAACCGGATCGCTGACAACATCCTTGTAGGGTTCGAGGGCAGCCTCGGCCCACTCTTCCGGCGCGGCGTCGTACACCTCAATCGCGATTTTGGGAACATTGGGCATCGCCCCTTCAAAAAGATGAAAGGGATATGCCTCCTCCTGCCCAACCTTAACCGCTTTGGGCCCTTTTCCCAGGGTAATTTCCTTGATCTTCCCGGAATAATTTATTTTGGGTATTGCAAATGCCATGTTATCCTTCCTCCTTTATCGGTTGTCCCTTAATAATTAGGACAGACCGGATATAATGCTTTGAGATATAACAGCAGGAATTTTAAAAACCGTCAACGAACTCCCACCCTGAGATAAGCCAACATCTCTTCCCTGTTCTTCAGCTCCGCCCGCCAATCGTACTTCTTCTCCGGCTTGCCGGGTTCGTAATCAGCTCCCAGAACCTTTACCTTGCTGCCGTCGAAAGAAATCTTCTCCTCCAGTTGTTGAGACATTCAATCTCCTCCTTTCTAAAGAATTCTAATCGTTTATTTACCTGACTATTGATCGTTTATTCCCGCAGCAACCTTTGCTGCCTTAATGGTATTTAACAAGCTTTCAGCAGGTCTGGACATACCCGCATATCGCCCTTTTTGCAAGAAAAAACAGAAGTCAAAAACTTATCTTACCCTGTCTTCGTTTACGCTCTTTTCACTTTATGTAACGTTCAAAAATACGCCAGGCCGCCTGTAGCGCCGGGTTTTCGGCGGGAAGCTGAAAGGTAGGTTTTCCGCTGTGGTCGAACCGATAGATCTCCTCGTCCATCGGAAGAATTCCTGCCAGATCAAGCTTATTTTTCTCAATCTCCGCCTTTGCATCCTCGCCGAGCGGCCCTTCAACACGACTCAAAACAAGGACTGACTTTTTTATGGTGAGTTTGAGTTCCCTGATGATTTCCAGAATTCGGGCAGCCGTCAATATACCCCGCCGGCTTGAATCGGAAAGAATAAACAGCAGATCTACATCCCGCGTCGCCAGGCGGCTGAAATGCTCCATGCCGGCTTCGTTGTCGATAACGATATAGGCGTAGTTTTTCGTCAGCACATCAACGCACATCCTCGCAACGCTGTTCGCAGCGCAATAGCAGCCGGAGCCCTCCGGACGCCCCATCGCGAGCAGGTCAAAACCTTTGGCTTCAGTCAGGGACTTCTGAATCTGATATTCGAACCAGACGTCCTTCGTCATTCCAACGGGGACATCCGTTCTCATCATTTCGCGCATGTCGCCGATCGTCGTCTGGACATCAACGCCCAGTACCTCATTAAGGTTGGTGTTGGCATCCGCATCCACCGCCAAAACAGCTCCTTTTTTGTTTTCGAGAATATATCTCAGGATCATTCCGGCAAATGTAGTCTTGCCCGTCCCCCCCTTGCCGGAAACCGCAATCGTGAAACTCATTTACTTACTTCCCCCTTCTTGCCGGCAGACGTTTCATAACATTCGGAAAGGCATTGACATCCGTGTGCGGCAGAAACAAGGCGGCTACAAATTCATCCATATAGCTGGGATAATTGCTCAACTCTATATTGGTCATCATCAGGGCTATCCGCTCGGTCTCCTTCAGCAGCTCCTGGGAAAAGGAAAGCAGCCGGGCGCCCAGCAGAGAACCGTTCCCGACAAAGGTAAACTTGTCCATTTCCATTTCCGGCAGCAGACCGATGAAAATAGCCTTCTCCAGATTCAGATGGCGACCGAATCCGCCGGCGATAATGACCCGGTCAAGATCCTTGAAACCAAGACCCACGCTCTGCAGAAGCACCTTGCAGCCGGCGTAGATCGATCCCTTCGTCCGGATCAGGTTCTCAACATCTATCTCCGTAACCACGATATCATCGTTCAGACGGGTGTCCTTCTGAAAGGCCAGCACATATTCGTACCCATCCGGCCCTTTTCGCACCCGTTCCGTTTTAAGGTCCTGGTAGAACTTCCCCGCCTGATCGATCACACCCGCCTGAATAAGCTGGGCTACCGCATCGATTAACCCTGATCCGCAGATTCCGATCGGCTTGACCCGGCCGATCGTAAGAATCATCGGTTCATAAGTGGCGGGGTTGATGCTCACCTCTTCAATGGCGCCGCGCGTGGCCCTCATGCCGAACTTTATGCCCCCGCCCTCAAAGGCGGGCCCGGCTGAACAGGAATCGCTGGCTAGCCAGTCCTTGTTGCCGACCACAATCTCGCCGTTTGTGCCGATATCCATATAAAGGGTCAGGTCTTCCCGCTGGAAAATGCCGGAGCCAAGCACCCCGGCTACGATGTCGCCGCCGACGTAGCTGGCGACACAGGGGAAAATATAAACATGCACGTGATCCCCAAGCTTTATGCCCAGATGCACGGCCCGCATGGGCGGGATAAGATTCGCCGTCGGCACGTAGGGCGCAAGGCGAAGGTACTTAGGGTCCAGCCCGAGAAAAAGCTGCGTCATGGTGGTGTTACCGGCAATAACAAGGTGGGAGACCAGCGATACATCCACGCCGCTTGTTGTCAATAACTCTTCGATAATATTGTTTATCGATTCAACCACCACCTCCTGCAGCTTCTTGAGCCCGCCCGGTTTCTGGGAATAGACGATGCGGGTTATCACATCCTCTCCATAGCTTATCTGCGGATTGTAGTCGGACCCCTCCGCCAGCGCAAAAAGCTTCGCCCCGTCGCAGGCGCCTTCGGCGCACGCCGTCTTGACATCCTGATTGAGATCGAGAAGCTGACCGAAGATCGTCGTTGTGCCAATATCGACGACTATTGAATAATTCTGCTGGGTGCGGTCTCCCTGCTCGGCGTTGATCAATTTATATCCCTTGCGGGTCTGCACAAGGGTCACGGTAACCTTCCAGTTGGCATCGCGCAGCAACTGGCTGAGCTTCATAATTAGTCGAAAATCTGTGGATACGCCTTTAATATTATGCTGTTGTTTTATAGCGTTGATCAGGCGTGTCAGGTCGCTGGCATTATCGTTCTTAGTCGGGGGCTCCATTGTCACATAGCGTTTGAAAACGGTCGGTTCAACCTCCCAGCCCTGAACAAGCTGAAAAAGATCCTTGGGCGACAAAAGATAGGGATGATCAAATTTCTGTCCTTCCTTCAGCAGAACCGATTTATCAACCTGGGAGTCGAGCGGGATTTCGACCTCGACGTCCTCGCGGATTGTGGTGAGGCAGGCAAGGCGATAACCGGCATTGTAATCTTCTTGGGGGAGCATGGAACTCAACGGGGAGTCAACCTTGCCGTTGATGATTTTGACCCGGCATTTTCCGCAAGTCCCGTTGCCGCCGCAGGAGGCGTTGATATGGATGCCGGCCTCCATCGCCGCCTGGAGCAGGTTTTCTCCATCGTCAACCTTTAGTCTGGCATCGCTGGGGCTGAATGTAACGCTGTGCTTCTCCATCACTTATGCTTTCTCATACTAAACAATAAGCGGGACGCAATCTCTTGCGCCCCGCTATCTCAATTAGAACAACCCCTTGACCTTCCCTGTCTCTACATCGACATCGACTCGCCGGTAGGCAGGATCGGAGCTGGTACCCGGCATCAGGCTGATCGTGCCGGCCATCGGGCAGAGGAACTTGGCGCCGGCGAAGATCAGGACGTCGCGGATCGGCAGCGTCCAGCCCTTCGGCACGCCCTTTTTGGTCGGATCATGCGTAAGGCTCAGATGGGTTTTTACCATCATCGTGCTGTAATCCTTAAGCGCAGGATCGGCCTCAAACTTCTTCGCCTTCGCCTCGGCCTCCGGCGCCCAGGAAACCCCGTCGGCCCCGTAAACCTCTTTCGCGATAACCTCGACCCTCTGACGGAGCGGCATTTCCAGCGGATAGAGGTATTTGAAATCGACCTTGTCCTTGCAGGCATCCATCACCGCGTCGGCCAGTTCCAGCGCGCCGTCCCCGCCTTTGAGCCAGTGCTCGGAAAGGGCGCAGCGGGCGCCGGCCTTCTCCGCGTACTTGCGCACCAACGCAACCTCCTCCTTGGTATCTGTATGGAATGAATTTATGCAGACCACCGGATTGATTCCCGATTTCTTGATAACCCCGATCAGGTGCGTCATGTTCTCGAGACCTTTTTCCAGAAGACCGAGATTTTCCTTCGTGTACTCCTCGGGAAGCGGCCGACCGGCAACGACGGTGGGTCCGCCACCATGCATCTTCAGTGCCCGGACCGTGGCTGTCAATACCGACACATTGGGGACAAGTCCGCTGGCCCGGCATTTCACATTCCAGAACTTCTCGAAACCGATATCGGCGGCAAAGCCGCTTTCGGTCACATGGTAATCGAACATCTTCAGACCGATGCGGTCGCCGATCACCGAAGACTGACCGACGGCGATATTGGCAAACGGGCCGGCGTGAACCATACAGGGCTGGAATTCTACCGTGCTCATCAACGTGGGGTTGAGGGTGTTGCGCATCCACGCGGTCATCGCACCGGCGACTTCTAACTGCTCGGCGGTAACGGGATTGCCCTTTTTGTCATAGGCAACGATCATATTGCCGATCCTCTCCCGGAGATCCTTGAGATCGCGGGCAATGGCGAGGATGGCCATAAGCTCGGAACTTACGGTAATGCCGAAGCGGGACTGCATAAGATAGCCGTCCATCTTGCCGCCCAGCCCCATGATGATATTCCGCAGACCCTGGGCGCAAAAATCGATAACCCAGCCCATCTGAACATTATTGGGATCGATGTCGAGACGCTTCAGGTTTCTTTTGGCAAGTTCCGCATCGTCATAATTTCTTTCGTGCTGCATGCGGGCATTCAGGGCTACCATACCCAGGTTGTGGGCATTGGCGATGTCATTGATGTCGCCGGTAAGGCCAAGGGAAAATTCCGTCATCGGGATGAGGAGCGCCTTTCCTCCGCCTGCGGCCGTGCCCTTGACGTTCATCGTCGGGCCGCCGGAGGGCTGACGCAGACAGCCGCCAACATTCTGGCCTCTTTTGCCAAGCCCTTCCATCAAACCCAGAACCGTAGTGGTCTTACCTTCGCCCAAGGGGGTCGGGGTGATCGCCGTAACCTCAATGTACTTTCCGTCTTCCTTGTCCTTCATGCGGTTCAGGATTTTCATGTAGTCAAGCTTGCACAACTTCCCCATCGGAATAACTTCATCCTTCTGGAGTCCCATCTTTTCCCGCCAATGGTCGGGGGTCGGCATATCCTTCTCCGCCTCCTCGGCAATCTGCCAATCTGCATACTCTCTTGGATCTAAAGCGTCTAACCTGGACATAAATTATCTCCTCTCTTTATTAAAAATACACCGACTTCATAGCTCTCATATATCCGTTAATGTCGTACCGCTTTACCGATATTTACTCGATAAAAACACGCCGCCGCATAACCTTGATGAATAAGGGAATTGCACAAGTAAAGGATGTAAAAACGTAAGGATTTGAAAAACAGGAGTATTTCAGAGATGTCCTTCTGCCTGACTATCTTAAGAACCTCTCCGGAAAATGAAAAAATAATCAAACTTCTAAGACCGTCTCCTTGCATTGTGTAAAAGTGTCCGATATTGTTAAGTATCTATATATAACCCTATCCCCGGTGGCTCATATCAATTAGGTAAATTCCTGTCAAGGAATATTTTTGCCTCCCTGTTTTGAACGACTCCTGTATTGTCGGCATCACCCTTCACCCACTGCATTTATCCCCATCAGGGATTTTATGAGGTGTGGATTACGGCAATTGCCCTTTATTATTTTAAACGGTTATTGGGAAGTACTGCTTACGGAAAAGCATATAGCGGATGGAAAGGCGTCCTTACAATTAATTCCTTGATCCGCAGCCCAAAATCAGAGCGAAAGCTCAATTTCGCGGGGAATATTGCCCTCCTTGAGGGGCGGGATGAGCGGCGGCTGACCGGTCGCAAGCAATATCCGGCCTCCCTCGGCGGACAGCATGAACCGGACGAAGCTGAGCGCTGCCGTCTCATTGCCGGCCGTACCAGGGATTGAAACCGCATTCCTGATCTTTTCACTAAGGTTTACCTCTGCCGGGAAAGAAATAATCTCCACACTCCCGGCAATCATGACTGCGGCAGACAGATACACAATGCCGGAATCGACCCTGCCGCATTTTACCGCCTGCAAAACATCGGGAATCGTATCTTCCGGCACGGCCCCCTCTATGATCTTTTGCGACAGATCCGGATTGCCTTCGAATCTCAACGCCCTCTTGATAAATTCAATGGTCCGGCTGGTGGCCATGTCTTTTTCGCCCGTCACTCGCGCCAGCGCAATTCCTCCCCGGGCCAAATCTGTCATTTTCATCAACCCACAAGGATTGCCTTTGGGGGTAATCACCACCAGCTCATTCGCGGAAAAGACGACATACCAGGACGCGGCGGCCCGGTTGCCGATTTTCTTTTTGAACATCTCCTGGACAACGACCGGATCGGAGGACGCAAAGACGTCGCAGATCTCCCCGCCGATAATGCGCTCGGCCAGCTCCCGGGAGCGTCCCGAGGTAGTGTTCACAGTTGCCCCGGTGTTTTTTTCTTCAAACGCCTTTTTGAGTTCGCGCAACGGACCCGCCAGCGAATCGGCGTGCCAGACCTCGATAACCATTGCATCCTCCCCTGTTTTTCACTCCACCCGCTTTATATGAAAATCCCCCCATCCCCCCTTTACCAAAGGGGGGTAAGGGGGGATTTTCATGCTTCGTTGTGCCCGACACGGGCATGGGGGTTTATAAGAAGCCGCCTCCCTGCGGATGCGGCATCAGCCTTACGGTGGCATTCCTGCCCCGGATTGCTTATGCCAAGGCCTTGCGGAACTTGTCCTGAATAAACGAAAAGGCCGGCCAGAAGAGCATAATCAGCGCCAATACGGTAATCGAGCTGACCAGCCAGTTGGAAAAGAAAACGCCCAGCGCCCCCTGCGAGCCCATCATGGACTGGCGGAAGGAGATTTCGGCCCGGTCGCCAAGCACCACGGCCAATACCAGCGGCGCGAGGGGATAATCCAGTTTTTTCATCACATAGCCGATCACGCCGAAGAGCAGCATAAGCCAGATATCGAACATAGCGGTGTGCACCGAGAAGGCGCCGATCGCGCAGACAACGATGATGATCGGGGCGATGATCGCAAACGGGATGCGCAGGATCGCCGCAAAGAGCGGCACCGTGGACAAAACAATGATCAGACCGACAACGTTGGACAGGTACATGCTGGCGATCAGTCCCCAGACGAAGTCCTTCTGCTCGATAAACAAAAGCGGCCCCGGCTGCAACCCCCAGATCATGAGGCCCCCCAACAGCACCGCGGCAGTAGCCGAGCCGGGGATTCCCAACGCCATCATCGGCAACAGCGCCGCACATCCGGCGCCATGGGCGGCTGTCTCGGGTGCGAGCACGCCTTCCGGCTCGCCCGTGCCGAACTTGTCGCCATTCTTCGAGAAGCGCTTGGCAATGCCATAGCCCATGAAGGAGGCGGATGTGGCGCCGCCCGGCGTGATTCCCATCCAGGCGCCGATCAGCGAACTGCGGACGAGCGTCGCCCAGTACTTGGGCAGTTTTTTCCATGTTTCCCAAACTACCTTCGGGTTGAGCTTGGCGCTTTTACCCTCAAAATTTAGCCCTTCTTCCATGCTGATCAGAATCTCGCCGACGCCGAACAGGCCGATGACAACGATCAGAAAATCTACGCCAGTCAGCATTTGCGTCCAGCCGAAGGTCAGGCGCAGTTGGCCGCTGACGGTGTCCATGCCGATCGCCGCCAAACCAAAACCAAGCATCAGGGCGATAACCGTCTTGGCGGTGTCCTTGCCGGTACCGATAAAGCTGCTGAAGGTGAGCAGATAGACGGCAAAAAATTCGGGAGGCCCAAACTTCAGCGCGAATTTAGCCACGAGCGGCGCCAGAAAGGTGATCAGCAGCACGGAGAACAGGGCGCCGACGAATGATCCGGTAAAGCACATGGTGAGAGCCTCTCCGGCCCGCCCCTGCTGAGCGAGTGGGTAACCGTCGAAGGTTGTAGCGACCGAGTGAGACTCTCCGGGGATATTAAACAGCACCGAGGTGATGGCGCCGGCAAACAACGACCCCCAATAGATGCAGGAGAGCATGACAATGGCCGAGGTGGGCGGCATGGTGAAGGTGAGCGGCAGCAGAATGGCCACCCCGTTTGGCCCCCCCAGGCCGGGAAGAACCCCGACAATTACACCCAAAACAAGGCCGAGCGACATCATCCCGAGGTTGTACCAGGAAAATATCACTGAAAAACCGTGGAGCAGACTTAAAAAATCTTCCACTTGACAATCCTCCTAAACTTGACGCTTCAGTTATACCATCTCAGTATCCGAACAGGGCTTCCAACGGCCCTTTGGGCAGCGGCACCATAAATTGAATCTCAAACATCCAGAAAAGTATCACACTCGTAAGGATACTTACTAAAAAGACTTTCAGCCAATGGGACTTGTCCGTCATGCGCATGAACCCGCCAATGAAGAGGGTGGAAGCGACATAAATTCCCACCAGTTGAGTGGCAAGCACATAGATAATGGCTGGCACAAGTACCTTCAACACAAGTTTTAATTTATCCCCTGAAACAAAAACCTCAAAATTGCGTTTTTTAGCAAACAGCGTCCGCAGAAAAATCACAACGCTCGCAAGACTGGCAATGGCCCCTATACGGAACGGAAAGTATCCGGACTCAGGGCCATCAAATGCCCATCCTGCGCCAAGCCTGTAAGTATCGAACATCATCACGGCGCCTATGCAGAAGACGACGACCGCCGTGATCGCCTCCACGGCGTTGTACGACAAGCCCCGCTGCAGACGATCCTCCCTTTGTTTCTGCTCCATGAACTGCCTCCATTCAACGAACGACAGACATCACACCGGCCGGCGAGCCGGGTAAAATACCCCGAGTCGCCGGCCAGCAGCGAAGTTATTTCTTGGCGCCAAATCCTGCTTCCAGCATCAACTTGTTGTGGAAAGCCTCATCCTTTTCCAGAAACTTGACGAAGTCCGCACCGGTCAGATACTTGTTCTTGAGGGAGGTCTTCTCCGTGTAATCCTTCCATTCCTGCGTGGCAACAACCTTCTTCAACAGGTCCGCGTAAAAGGCAACCTGCTCCGGAGTGGTGCCGGGCGGCAGGAAGAAAGCCCGCAGCATCTGGTACTGAACGTCGAGACCGGCCTCCTTGCAGGTGGGGATATCCGCCCATGACTTGCCGTTGGTGATTTTTTTGTCAGAGAGCATGCGCTCGTCCGAGAATACGCACAGGGGAAGGGCCTGGCCGCCCCGCCACTGGGCGACATTTTCACTGGGATTGTTGACGTTGGAATCGATATGGCCTCCCGCCAGTTGCACAGCTACCTCGCCGCCGCTCTTGTAGGGAATGTAGGTGAATTTAGTTCCTGCGAACTTATCGATAGCGACGGTAATGATGTGGTCTTCACGCTTCGAGCCGGTGCCGCCCATCTTGAATGTTCCGGCAGGCGCGGCCTTCACGGCAGCGAGGAACTCCTTCACCGTCTTGTACGACTTCGAGGGATTGACCCACAACAGAAACTCATCCATCGCCACCATGGCCACCGGATTGAGATCGTGCCAGGTGAACGGCAGGTTCGTGGAGACCGGCAGAGTGTAAATCAGGGAGAATGCCACCATGAGCTTATGGGCATTGCCTTTGGAGCCCTTGGTATCCATGGCGCCCTCGGCGCCGCTGGCGCCGCCCTTGTTCAGGATCATAATGGGCTGCTTCATCAACTTGTACTTCACGATAATGCCCTGCATGGTGCGCGCCATCTGGTCGGACGCCCCCCCGGCCCCGGCCGGCACGATGACTTCCACCGGCTTGGTGGGTTCCCAGGCGGCGGCAGGGGTTACGGTCACAACTGTTGTCAGGGCTGCTGCGACGACAAGCATAGTTCCATACGCTAAACTTTTGATCCGCTGTTTCATACTTTCCTCCTCAATTCTCTAATCCAATAAAGGTTATGTAACACTAAGGCTGTGCTTCAACAGGCAGTCAGATACTCCATCGCCGCCATTACACCGCCCTTCTGATGAGCCACACCCGCCAGGGTGAATCCCATCTCCACGCCGCCGAGCGTTCCTATCAGCATCAGGTCATTCAGATCCCCCAAATGGCCGATGCGAAAGACCCGATCCTTGAGCTTGCCCAAACCGCTGCCCAAAGACATGTTGAACTTCTCCAGCACCGCCCCCCGAAAGGCGTCGGCCCCTTTCTCCTCCGGCATCAGCACCGTCGTCAGCACCGGGCTGTACTCTTCCGGATTGAGGCAGAGATTCTCAATTCCCCAAGTTTTAAGCGCCCGCCTTGTCGCTTCGCCATGGCGGATATGACGCGCGAAGACGTTTTCCAACCCCTCCTCATTAAGCAGATAAAGAGATTCCCGGAGGCCATAGAGCAGGTTGGTCGAAGGAGAAGTGGGGAAGAAACCATCCTTGTTGACGCCAAGCATCGCCTCCCACGACCAGTAAGACTTCGGAAGCCGCGAATCCTTTGCGGCGGCAAGGGCTTTGGCGCTGACGGCGTTGAAGCCGAGACCAGGAGGAAGCATCAGCCCCTTCTGGGAACAGCCGACTGTCACATCTACGCCCCATTCGTCATGGCGGTAATCGGCAGACCCCAGCGAAGAGATCGTATCAACCATGAACAGGGCGGGGTGACCGGCACGATCGATGGCCTTGCGAATTTCCCCAATCCGGCTCAGCACTCCCGTGGAGGTCTCGTTGTGGACTACATTGACGGACTTTATCTGATGATTGCGATCCTCGGAAAGTTTGGCCTCGACCACGGCTGGATCCACCCCATGCCGCCAGTCGCCCGGGACAAAGTCAACCTCCAACCCCAGGCCTATGGCCATGTTTTTCCAAAGGGTTGCAAAGTGCCCGGTTTCAAACATCAGCACCTTGTCGCCGGGCGAAAGGGTGTTGACGAGCCCCGCCTCCCAGGCGCCGGTCCCTGACGACGCAAAAATAATGACCGGTTCGGTTGTCTTGAAAACAGGTTTCAGCCCGGCCAAAACCTCCATCCCCAGCGCCTTGAACTCCGGCCCGCGGTGATCGATGGTCGGTTTGGCCATGGCCCTGAGCACCTGCTCGGGAACATTGGTTGGCCCCGGAATCTGTAAAAAATGACGACCACTGTAATACGACATGCTGTTTGTTCCTCCTTCTGCCGGTTATTAGTTAGTAGTTTTAATCTTTAAATCGATGAAACTAAAACTTACGGGGCAATTGCAAAACCATTTGTCATTCCCGAATGTCTCTATCGGGAATATGGTTTTTCAAGCAGTTAGAACCAGATTCCCGCTCAGAATCGTTGCGGGAATGACAAGAATGGGGAGTTTTGCAATTACCTCTTACGTTATTGCAGTTTCTCGAGGCTGAGCCGAAGCGCATCTTCCCCGGAAGTCTGAATGTGCCTCTTCATCACCTTTTCGCACAGTTCCTCATCCCGGAGCTTCAATGCCAGCAGGATCATGCGATGGCCATCCACACACCTTTCCCCCACCCCAAAGTTCGGCAGGGTGCCTTTCCGATATCTCAGAACATATTGTCTCATATTGACAATAAAATTATAAAAGTGGCACTTGTACGCGATCATTTCCATCAGGGCATCGTGGAACGCCAGATTGGCTCTGGAAAGATCATCAACCTTTTTTTGCAGAATGGCGATTTCCGCCTTATTTACAATTTCCTGAAGCAGCCCGATCTGCTCATCGGTAATCCGCCTGCAGATCAGCCGGAGGGCATGCCCCTCCAAGGCCGCCCGCAAGGCGAAGATGTCTCTAATCTCTTCGGGAGAATTATCCGGGATGCAAAATCCCCTTTTTTCAAGAGGTTCGATGAATCCATCCTGTTCGAGCCGATGGAGAGCTTCCCGCACCGGCGTTCGGCTCACCCCCAGCTCCGCGGCGATCTGCTCTTCCGCCAACCGCTCGCCCGGAATGAATCTATTGGAAAAAATTGCCTCCTTCAGTTTTTGATAGGTATTTTCCCGAACGGATAATCGTCGTTGTGCAGGGGGTTTATTTAGCAGGACCTTTTCCATAAATGTATCCAAAATTATAGGCAAAACAAAAATTTCTTGTACCGATAATACATTTCAAGATCACTGTCAATTATTTTTTTAAAATAAATAGCGTTTTATATTAAACTGATATAGCAAAAACTATTTAATTATGAAAAATCGCAGTGATATGCTGCTTAATAGTTACCAGGCTATATTGGATACAATTATGATTGAGTAATGAAGAAATTATGCAGTGAAAAGAAATGTTCCAACTTCAGCCCCCGGACAGAAAAACTATAATAGTCATGGAGTCGCCATCCTTAACTGCATATGCCAGTTCATCCGTGCCAATCCCATGGTCATTTACGAGAACCTCAATATAGCCTTTTATCCTGCCTTTTTTGTCGAACATCTTCTTTTCCATGGCCGGATACTGCTGCAATATCGACCGCAGGCATTCCCCCACAGTATTTCCGTCAATCTCGAGTTGAAGTTCCTTGCCGTCATTAAGAAAAGGGTGGATCATTGTTTTGATGCTCATCTATTGCCTCCCCCGCAAATTGGACAGTCTTTCTTTCTTTCAATTTCAATAGTGGTAAACTCCATGCCCTCCCCGCTGACAAAGAGCATTTTCCCGGCGAGCAGATCGCCGAATCCGGTCAGCAGTTTTATGGCTTCCATGGTCTGCAATGAGGCAACAAGGGCCGCAGTAGCGCCAAAAATCGGGAAAGGAGCCCTTTTTCCTCCACCGATGCCCCGCGGATAAATACACTCGAGGCAAGGGGTTTTCCCGGGAATGATTGTGGTAAGCTGCCCGTCCAAGCCCGTGACGCCACCGTGGATGAAGGGCACGCCTTTTTTCACGCAACTTTCATTCAGGACAAATCGCGTCTCCATATTATCCATGCAATCCACGACCAGATCAACCCCTGCGAGCAATTCCCCGGCATTGTCCGCCGTTATCCTCACATTCAAAGGCCTTATCTCTGTTTTTGAATTCATTGCAGCCAGTTTTACCGAACCGGAAACTACTTTCAGCGCGCCGACATCCTTTTCCCAGTGCAGTGTCTGGCGATTGAGGTTGGAAAGATCGACAACGTCGCAGTCAATAAGCGTCAGCTTCCCGATGCCCGCATAAATCAGATTCGTAGCATTGGGAGAACCCAGACCGCCCAAGCCGGCGATCAGCACATGGGACCTTTTCAAACAGCGCTGCCCGGTTTCCCCGAAGTCGGGATACATAATTTGGCGCGAATATCTCGTCAACTCCTGGTCATCCAGTGTTATTTCCCCTTTTTCCATATCTTGCCTCCTGTTTTTTTATATCCTATACAAATCCTCTTTACAACGCCAATAATTTGCCGCTGGCAGCGGGCGCCGACAGGCGAAAAAAACATTGACGAGATTCCGGCCCTGCAACTTACGGAAAACATCCAGCGTGCGGATATTGATCCGATTGATACGGCCCGGGCGGTGGTTGTTGGGTCACCAATGTCGGTCTGGAGGAGGAGCTGAAAACCAATGAATCAGGCGCTCTTCCGGAAATGATGGACAAACTTGCACCCAAGCGGGGATGCGGGGAAACATCCTGACGGCCATTATGAATTTGTTTGCTTTTTTGTTTGCGATATGCTAACCAGAACCATGTTCAAGGTCGAATACTCGAAATCAGCCCGCAAGGCGTTGAAAGCCATGCCGCGCAATGTGGCTGAATTTATTGTCGAAAAGATCGGGACGCTGGCGGCTGATCCGTTTTCTTCCAACAACAAAGTCCGGAAACTGACCAGCCATCCGGGCTATCGGTTACGGGTAGGAGACTGGCGGATTGCGTACCTGATTTACGAACGGGCGCTGCTGATTGCCGTGGTGCGAATCGCGCCCAGAGGAGAGGCATACCAATGAAAGCACAGATCATCGAAAAAGACGGTCGCCCCGAATTCGCGGTGATCCCCTACGTTGATTATGAACATTTTCTTGAATTGATCGAGGATGAGGCCGACGCGCGCGCCATTGCCGAATTCCACACAGACTATGCCGCGGGGAGAGCCTTTCTGGTTCCCGAGGATATCCTACGCCGGGAACTTGCTGGCGAATCGCCGGTGAAACTCTGGCGCATGCAGCGCAAACTGACCCAGCAGGAACTCGCCGGACGGGCAGGGATAAGTAAGCCTTACCTGTCCCAGATCGAAACGGGCAAGCGGCAGGGAACTGTCGAAACACTGAAAGCGATTGCCCGCACCCTCGACGTGCCGCCGGATGTGCTCATTGACTGAAATGTCTCAATTTTCATAAAGTCAACAAGGAGCTTTCGGCCCCATTGTTTATATTCTTGCTCCTGCCTTCTGTGTATTAAAAGGAGATTCATACAAAATCTGGCATTAGATTTCGAGTTCCGGCTTGTTTGACATTTCTGCCGGCATCATCTATAAAGCCCTGTCTCGACATTTCCGGGGGCGGCGCTCTTACGGATGCGTCGCGGTAACATGAAGGAGAAAGAAATGCAGATGCAGGATGTCTTTCATTATTTCGGCAACGATCTGAAACGGGCCGGGGAATATATGGAAACCTACCTCGAGTCGGAGGTAAAGCTGATCCCGGAGATCGTCCATCACCTGATTGGCGGCGGGGGAAAGCGTTTCCGCCCCCTGTTGCTCTTGGCAGCGGCGGAGCTCTGCGGCTACCGGGGCGAGCGCCGCTACCCGCTTTCCGCGGTGATCGAGTTCATCCACACCGCCACGCTCTTTCATGACGACGTCGTTGACCATGCGGAAACAAGGCGCGGGAGGATCTCCGCAAACCGCATCTGGGGCAACGAGGCCAGTGTGCTGATTGGCGATTTCCTGTACTCAAAATCTTTCAAGCTGATGATCGAAGACGGAAACCTTGCCATCCTCAAGCTTATCTCGCAGACGACAAACATGATGTCGGAAGGAGAGGTTTTTCAATTGATGAAGGCGGGGGACGTCAATACCACCGAAGAGGAGTACCTGGCGATTGTCGAGAAAAAAACGGCTATCCTCATCTCCGCCGCGTGCGCCATCGGCGGAATTATCGCCGACGCAAAGGAGGAACAGGTCGCTGCCCTCACCCGCTTCGGCATGGGGTTGGGAACCGCCTTTCAAATCACCGACGACGCCCTCGATTATGTCGGCAAAGAAGAGGAATTCGGCAAGGCGATCGGCCAGGATATCCGCGACGGGAAACTGACCATGCCGCTTATTCGCACCCTCAAAAAATGCACTCAGGAGGAAAAAACCCTCGTGCAGAACGGGGTTAAAAACAGGGATGAGGATTCGGCGGCTGCGATCATGAAGCTGATAAACCGCTATGACGGCATCCCCTACTCGCTGCAAAAAGCCAAAAAATACGTTGCAGAGGCAAAGGGGTTTCTTGCTAAATTTGCTGATTCGGACGCCAAAACAGCGCTCTTTACCGTCGCAGACTACGTTGTCGGACGGCGTGTCTAAAACTGGGGCCTACCCTTAAATCTATTCGGTTGAGGCAATTGCAAAACCATTTGTCATTCCCGAAAGCGAAGCTTAATGTTCATAATGTCTCTATCGGGAAAGCGAAGCTTAATGTTCATAATATGGTTTTTCAAGCAGTTAGGACCAGATTCCCGCTCAGAATCGTTGCGGGAATGACAAGAATGGGGAGTTTTGCAATTACCTCGGTTAAATTATTAAAGGAGATTTTCGCATGAAAAAGACATTTGCAATATTGTACATCTCGTTACTGCTGGCGTTGCTGCCCACAGTAACAGCCGTCGCGGCAACACCGGAAGAGTCTTTTCGCAAGAGCTTCCCCGCAATCCACGCGGATAGCATCAAGCCTACCCCGGTCGCCGGCCTGTATGAAGTTACGGTGGGGAGCCAAATTGTCTATTACGCCCCGGGACAGGAATACCTGATCTATGGGCCGATTGTAACAAGCAAGGGGGAAAACCTCACCGAAAAGAGATCCGCCGAGCTCATCGGCATAAAAATAAAAGCCGCTCCCCTCGACAAGGCCATCCGAATCGGGAACGGAAAACATCAGATCGTCGAGATCACCGATATTGACTGCCCCTACTGCCGAAAAGCGTCAACTTACCTTGCCGGCAGAAAGGATTTGACCCGCTACGTTTTTCTGCTACCGGCAGCTTCGCACAAGGACGCGAAGGCAAAAACGCTTCAGGTCTTCTGCGCCGCTGATCCAGCAAAGGCCTATGAGGAGGCAATGGCCGGCAAACTGGACGACATGAAGTTATCCCCCTGCAAAGCGCCGGCTGCGGCGGAGGAACTCCTGAAGGCGCACCAGGAAATCGGCAGGCAGGTGGGCGTGACCGGAACGCCGCTCTTTCTTATCGACGGACAGGTTGTCCTGGGGGCGGATATGGCGCGCATTGAAAAAATCCTGAACGCGAAATGAAAAAAACAACGGATATCCTGAGCGAGGAATACCTGAAAAGATACGCCGACGTCCTGGTCTGGGGACTGGAAACGGCCCGGAAAGGCCGCTATCGCAAGGGAAACATCATCCTGATTCAGTACGACCGGGCGGCCCTGCGCCTGGCGGAGCTGCTCTATGAAAAGATAATCTCCCGGGGGATGCACCCCGTGCAGCGGAGCAGCCTGTCCCCGGCTATGGAGCTTTCCTTTTTTGAAAAATCGGGGGCCGGTCAGCTCGTTTTTCTGCCGCCGGGAGAAAAGGAACTCTACAGAAATCTCCATGGCCGTATCTACCTGCACGCTCCCGAATCGTTGACCCACCTAAAAGACGTTGATTCAGCGAAAATCGGCAAGGCGCTGGTAGCCCGCAAGCAGCTCCGCGACATTATCGAGACGCGCGAACAGCAGGGCGATTACGGCTGGACACTCTGCACCTTCCCGACCGAGGAACTCGCCCGGCAAGCCCGGACGACTACAGCCGCATATACCGACCAGATAATCAGGGCCTGCTACCTGGATCAAAACAATCCGGTAGAAAAGTGGAAGGAAATCAGGCGTAACGCGGCAGCCATCAAAAAATGGCTGGGGAGTTTGCGTACGGCCTGGTTTCACATAGAATCAGCCGGCTGCGACCTATGGATATCTCCCGGGGAACAGCGGCAGTGGCTGGGAGTCTCCGGACACAATATCCCGAGTTTCGAGCTTTTTATCTCCCCGGACTGGCGGGGGACAAAGGGCACATACTACGCAAATCTGCCTTCTTATCGCAGCGGCAACTATGTGGGGGGGGTAAAACTCACCTTTGAAAAGGGTGAGGCAGTGGCAATCAGCGCTCAGAAAGGCGAGGATTTCACCATTCGCCAGCTCGCCATGGACAAAGGCGCCAGACGGCTCGGCGAGTTTTCGCTGACCGATCGTCGTTTCTCCCACATCGACATGTTCATGGCCGACACCCTTTTCGACGAGAATTTCGGCGGCGCCCATGGAAACTGCCATATCGCCGTCGGCGCATCTTATACAGACACATTCTCCGGAGACCAAACCTCGATGACCCCGGCCTTGAAGAAAAAGCTGGGCTTCAACGACTCGGCCCTGCACTGGGACATGGTAAACACGGAGCCCAAAACGGTCACGGCCCATCTGAAGACGGGCGAGAAGCTTCTGATCTACGAAAACGGCTGTTTTAAGCACTGAGCACCGGCATCCTACCCTCACCCTTTTCCGCCTCAAGGGTAAGGGTGGCTTCGTTTTAGATGAACTGGAGATAAAGTGGAGATAGCAACAGCACTCATTCTTGGCATCGTCGAAGGTTTTTCGGAGTTTCTGCCGATTTCGTCCACCGGCCACCTGATCCTCGCCGGGAAGCTGCTCGGACTTGCGGAGAGCGATTTCGTAAAGAGTTTTGACATAGCCATCCAGTTGGGGGCGATACTCTCCGTAGTCGTCCTGTATTGGCGAGAGCTGCTTGTCAATTGGGAAACGATCAAAAAGGTGGCCGTCGCCTTTCTGCCGACCGGCGTAATCGGCTTTGTCCTCTACAAAATCATCAAAAACATCCTCCTCGGCTCAACGGCTGTCGTCCTCTGGTCGCTCCTTATCGGGGGAATCATCCTTATCGTCTTCGAGATGCTTCATCGCGAAAAAGACGACGCGACAAAATCTCTCTCCGAAATTACATACATGCAGTCGTTTCTGATCGGCGTTTTTCAGTCGCTTGCCGTCATCCCCGGGGTATCCCGTTCCGCGGCGACGATCGTCGGGGGGCTGATCCTCGGCATGAAAAGGACAATAATTGTCGAATTTTCCTTTCTGCTGGCCGTTCCGACGATGCTCGCCGCAACGGTTTACGACCTGTATAAAAACGGCGCCATCTTCTCCGTCTTGCAGCTCAATTATCTGGCAGTCGGGTTTTTAACCTCCTTCATCGTCGCTTTGGCGAGCATCAAATTTCTGATCCGTTTCGTACAGAACCACACGTTCATCCTCTTCGGCATTTACCGTATCGCCCTTGTCCTCGTCTGGTTTGCGCTCTTTTAACCGAACATATTTGATGCACTTGTCAAAAGTCTGAAAGCCCCATCTTCTGTCCAAGAGAAGAGGCGGACGTCCTTTATATATTTACATCCGATAGCAACTGAATCCTGAATTTTTAAAAAGAAAAGTAACTATTCAGCATAACCATCAATAACGCTGTCATCCCCGAGCGCTTCTACCGGGGATGACATTCTTTTGTAAGTGCTGAACGGTTAAAAAGAAAACTGGATAATCTACACCGCGGAGTCCCGATTTTTCACATAATTTTCGGAGGGCAAAATTTTTGGAGTGTAGTGTATTCGCTAATTATATCGTGGCCTTTAGAATGACGGCTGACCGGCATTGTTTTTTTCACCCGGACGTCGCTGAAGGGTTCCAGCAGCGTTTTTCCGGAGGGCAAAATTTTTTCTGGTCGCTAATTATTCAATAGTATCAGCAGCATTATGGGTGTCTTCCGGAAGCCCCCCCCAAAAAACCCGACGAAGTAATTCAACTCTCTTAGGGTGCCCTGTGATCACTTACCAGAAATCAACTAAATTATTACAGATTAACCAAAATTTCATAAGACAGTCACCAAATTGTAATATTGATACTATATGACTAAGCCGCAAATACATAAAGGAGATATCTATGATGTTCAATGCACAGATGGCACATAATAATCAGCCGGTGGTGGTCCTATCCTCTCGACAAGAGGCAAGCAGTAAAAGGATTTTAACTGAATTGATCGAAACGCAGCAGATACTTCCCCATTTTCAACCGGTAATCGATCTGATGACTACCTCGGTGCTGGGATTTGAAATCCTCTCCCGGGGCGCTCCTCCCTTGGCAATGCCAAAACAGATGTTTGCGGAAGCCAAACGCTTAGGAATGACCTGGGAGCTGGAAACAGCGTGCCGCAGCGCCGCCTTACGGAAGATTTCATCACTGCCCGAAACATTTCAATCAGCTCTGTTTTTTATCAACGTGAGCCCCGATATTTTCAGCGATCCGCGTTTCGTGGAACGATTCACCCAAACGCAGCTTAAAGAATTCGGCATCGATCAAAATCGGATTGTCATTGAAATTACGGAAGAGAAGTCAGTTGCCGATTTTATGCAATTTGAAAAATTGGTCTCCCATTATGCTAATCAAGGGTTCAAAATCGCCCTTGATGATTTCGGTTCGGGCTATTCCGGCCTGATTACCCTGATCGCTTCCACGCCCCATTACTTGAAACTCGATATAGCACTGGTGCATGATATCCAAAAGCATGAATACAAGCAGAAACTGGTCAAGGCCATTATCGCCTTTGCCTCCAGCGTGAATGCCCGGGTGATTGCCGAAGGCGTGGAAACCGTCGAGGAGCTGGAAGTGTTAATCCGCTATGGCGTCCGGTATGTTCAGGGCTTTCTCCTCGGTATGCCCGCAAGCGAGCCCTATGCCCTGCCAGATGTATGGAAAAACACTATAACAAACCTGGTCGCCAAATACGACTTAGCCAAGGTTGATATTGATGAACGGATTGGTTCCCTGGTCATCCTCCCGATGACGATCGCCAAAGGAACGATGACCTGTCAGGTACTGGGGCAAATTTTCACAAAGGCGACCCATCTGGATCATGTGGTAATCATCGATGGGGGGGACATAACGGGCATGGTTACCCGTCAATCGTTCTATGCCCGGACCGGGGGGGCCTTTGGGTACGAGCTTTTTCACAAAAAACCGATTGAATTTATCTGCAAACAGCGTCCGTTAATAGTGGAAGAGAAAATTACCGTGACGACTATGGCGAATCTGGCCATGGACCGCTTGCCGGAAGATCTGTACGATCCGGTGATTATTCTTGACGCTCAGAACAAGTTTTTGGGAACCGTGACGATGAAACAAGTCATGACCAAGGCCGTGGAACTGGAGGTGCGCTCCGCGATGGGTGTTAATCCCCTGACCAACCTGCCGGGCAACAACATCATTCACCGCTGGATTCATGAGGTTTTGACGTGGCCGGAGTATTCCGTTGTCTATGCCGATCTGGATCAATTCAAGGGTTTCAATGATGTCTACGGATTTCTCATGGGCGATGAGATGCTGATGTTGACGGCGCGCGTGCTTACGGAATGGTGCGATCGCCTGCCGGAAGGTAGCCGTCTGGGACATATCGGCGGCGATGATTTTGTGATTGTCAGCCGCGGTTTAATCCCGGAAGAGCTCATGGAGGCGTTGTGCCGCATGTTTGATCATGCCAAGCTCGATCTGTTCAAACACTCGGACATCGAACGAGGGTACATTGAGGCCAATGATCGTAATGGTACGATGATAAGAATGCCGCTCGTGACCTTGAGTCTGGCCATCATCGACAGCGCCAGTATATGGACCAATCCTCATCCGGCCCTCTTTTCCGAATGTGCCGCCTCGCTGAAAAAAAAGGTCAAGCGTCTGACAAGCTCAACGGGAAAGAGCGGCTTTGCCTATGAGCAGCGGCAGTCTGTAACAAATATTTAATCAATTTTTAATACTGCCACAATAATTAGCCTGTATATTAACAGTAGTTAAATATTGAGGAGAAACAATGAAAAAAAATTTCCAAACGGCGAGGAGAAACAATGAAGATTGTTTTATCAACAGAAACGGCATTAGCAAAGGAGGAACAATGAAAAAGATTTTCCAAACGGTAATGGTCTTGACATTATTATTGTCATTTACACAGGTGTGGGCAGCAGATACGATTAACGGCGCCGGGGCCTCGTTTCCTTTCCCTATTTACTCGGCCTGGGCCTTTGATTACAACAAGGCAACTGGTGTCAAGCTTAATTACCAATCCATCGGTTCAGGCGGCGGCATCAGGCAAATCACGGAAAGAACTGTTGATTTCGGCGCCACTGACGCACCCCTGAAAACGGAGCAGCTTGCCAAAGCCAAGCTGCTGCAATTCCCCGCTGTGATCGGCGGCGTGGTGCCGGTAGTAAACATTGCCGGGGTAAATTCAGGTGACATCAGGTTTGATTCCGACACCTTGGCCAAGATATTTCTGGGAGAAATCAAATACTGGGACGATAACAAGATCAAGTCCTTGAATACCAAACTGAATCTTGCTCATAGTGAAATTACGGTTGTCCACAGATCAGATGGCTCAGGGACGACGGCCGTATTTACAGAATATCTGAACGGAGTCTCCCCCGACTGGAAAAAGAAAGTAGGCGCAGGTACGTCAGTACAGTGGCCGGTCGGTATCGGAGGCAAAGGAAATGAGGGAGTGGCGCAATATACGCGATCGACGCCAAACTCGATTGGCTATGTGGAATTTGCCTATGCCGAACAGAACAAGATGACCTACGCTCTGCTAAAAAACGGCGCCGGCACCTTTGTAACACCCAGTTTCGATGCTTTTGAGGACGCTGCCGATACGGCCACTTTTGATGCAAAGAATCATTTTTATCTCTGGTTAGTAAATGCACCGGGTAAAAATTCCTGGCCCATCGCCGGCGCAACCTTTATCCTCTTGGCACAGGAAAAGCCGGATTCCAACAAAAAGGTAATCAACTTCTACGACTGGTCCTTCAAGAACGGCGACAGTAAGGCTAAAGAACTGATCTATGTCCCCTTACCGAAATCCTTAAAGGATAAAATCAGGGCCTACTGGAAGGCAAACGGCCTGCAATAGGAAGGCAAGTATATGACAGCAAGGCAAGCGATGTAATATTTATTCTATCATCCGCCTTGCTGTCTTTTGTCAATGTTTCAATGAATAACAAAGGGAACCATGTGAATGGCCGTAACGTTTAAAAAAAATCCCGGGGATATCATCTTCTCTTTCATTACCGCCATTGCCGCCTGCATGGTTGTCTTCTTTATTATTGGCATTCTTTTTGTCCTTATTAAAGAATCTTCCCTGGCCAGAGAAAAGTTCGGTATTGTACAATTTCTTATCACAACAGCATGGAACCCGGTAACAGAAAACTTCGGCGCATTGACAACCATTTACGGAACCTTTGTGACGACGGTTCTGTCGCTTGTCATGGCCATCCCGGTGGCCCTGGGCATCGCCATATTTGTCACGGAAATAGCGCCTAACTTTCTGAAGGGTCCTATCGGCATTGCCATCGAACTATTAGCAGCAATTCCGAGTATCATATACGGCATGTGGGGATTGTTTACCCTTTCCCCGCTCATGAGAAATTACATTGAGCCATTCCTGCAAAAAGCTACCGCCGGCATCCCTCTGGTAAACAACCTCTTCCAAGGTACGCCGATGGGCATTGATATCTTGACCGCCAGCATTATCCTCAGTATCATGATCATACCTTTTACGGCCAGTATAGCTCGAGATGCATTTAATCTGACCCCTTCAATCGTGAAAGAATCAGCTTACGCCCTAGGGGCAACACAATGGGAAGTCGTGAAAGATATCGTCATCCCGTATTCGAAGCTGGGTGTTTTCGGCGGTATCCTCTTTTCCCTGGGGCGCGCGATCGGCGAGACCATGGCGGTCGCTTTCGTCCTGGGCAACAACCACAAGATGTTCACATCCTTCTTCGATAGCGCTGCGACCATAACCGTGACACTGGCCAACGAGTTTACCGAGGCAGACAAAGATATTTACCTTTCTTCGCTTTTCTATCTGGCCCTGGTACTCTTTACGATGAGTTTCATTTTCCTGGCCATCGCCAAATTCTTTCTCCTGAAGGCTGAGCGGAGGTATTCCCGGTGAAGAAAGAACAGGTAAGAAAAATTAAAAGTTTTATAGCCCTCTCGATCAGCACTTTTTCCGCCTTTTTGGGATTATTTTGGCTCGTTTTTATCCTGGGCGACGTGTTGGTGCACGGAATTGCAGCCCTGAATCTCTCCCTCTTTGTCAACGATCCGGCGCCGGTGGGCGTCGCCGGGGGAGGCCTGCGGAATGCCTTTGTCGGCCAGTTGATGATAACATTATTTGCCACCTTGATTGGAGTGCCTATCGGGGTGCTTGGTGGGACTTTCCTGGCCGAATATGCGCGGGGCAGAACTATAGCCAGGATAATCAGCATCCTCTCCGATATCATGGTCAGTGTGCCCTCCATAGTCATCGGGACATTCATCTATGCGATTCTGGTAAGACCCTTCGGTCACTTCAGTGGATGGGCCGGCGCCGGCGCCCTTGCCATAATAATGATCCCCGTCGTCCTCAGGACCACGGAAGATATGTTGGCCCTTGTACCATGGGAACTGAGAGAGGCGGCCTTTGCCCTGGGAGCGCCCTATTATAAGGTGATCATCCAGGTGGTTTATCGCGGCGCCGCCACGGGTATCCTCACGGGCATCCTGCTTTCCATTGCCAGAGTAGCAGGAGAGACGGCGCCGCTCCTGTTCACATCGTTTAACAACTCTTACTTCTCTTTAGACATGAACCACCCCATTTCTTCTCTGACTGCTACCATCTTTCAATACGCCATGGGTCCCTATGCCATCTGGCATACTCAAGCCTGGGCCGCATCATTAGTTATTACGGTTTTTATCCTCGTTCTTACCATATTGGGAAGACTTATCATCAAGTGGAGATACAAATAGTGGCTGAAACGATTGAGATAGAAGCGAAAGACCTGTCTTTTTGTTATTCCGGCGGCGTGCAAGTCCTGAAGAAAATCAATCTGCCTGTGTATAAGAATGCTGTAACCGCTTTAATTGGTCCTTCTGGTTGTGGCAAAACGACCCTTTTGCGCTGTTTTAACAGGATGCATGACCTCTATCCGAAACATCGGTATGAAGGGGAAATACTCTTGAGGAACGAGAACATCCTCAAGGATACGATTGATCTCATTAATCTTAGAAGCCGCATCGGCATGGTTTTCCAAAAACCGACTCCCTTCCCCATGAGCATCTGTGACAATATCACCTATGGACTTAAGTTAAAGGGCATTAAAAAGGCCGAGCACCCCGAACGGGTGGAAAAGGCACTTAAGGATGCGCATTTATGGGCGGAGGTGAAGGACAAACTCCATGACAGCGCCTATGAACTGTCCGGCGGTCAGCAGCAGCGACTTGTTATTGCCAGGGCACTGGCCGTCAATCCCGATGTCCTGCTCTTTGACGAACCGACATCGGCCCTTGATCCGCTTTCCACCGCCAAGATTGAAGAACTGTTGGAAACACTGAAAAAAGAGATAACAATCATTATCGTCACTCATAATATGCAGCAGGCGGCCAGGATGTCCGACTGGACAGGTTTTGTGATGCTTGGGGAATTGATCGAGTTTGATACAACGGACAAGATATTTACCGCACCAGCGGTGAAGCTCACTGAAGACTACATAACCGGGAGGTTTGGCTGATGACCATTTTTGACGAAGAACTGCAGCATCTGAACGTGAAAATTCTCCGGATGGGATTCCTGGTAGCGGAGGCCATCAGGAATGCCGTCCATGCGCTCAAGGACAGAAACAGTGCCTTGGCACGGAAGGTAATCGACGACGAACCATTGGTCGATGCTCTTGATGTGGAAATAGATGAGGCGTGTATTCGGCTAATCGCCTTGCGTCAACCCAAAGCCATCGATCTCAGGTTTATCACAACAGCCATGAAGGTAACGTCCGAACTGGAACGAATGGGTGATCTGGCGGTTAATATCGCCAATAGGGCCACCGAGCTCAATGAAGAGTCGGAGCTTAAACCTTATATTGACATACCGAAAATGGGCGAAATAGCCCGAGGCATGACGCGAGACGTACTTAATGCGTTTGTAAGCAGAGACGCGCAATTGGCAGCCGATGTGATCGCCAGGGATGACGAAATCGACGATCTCAAGGTTGAAGTTCTCAGGGAACTTTCCTTATTAACGGCCCAGGACCCAAGCATGGCAAACCGGGCGATGAAGATCAGCTTTGTAGCTCATTATCTGGAGCGCATCGCCGACCACGCGACCAATATCGCCGAAATGTTAATATACCTCGTTCAAGGAAGGATCGTCAAACATGCGGACCTTAAGCCGGAGAATAAAGAGTGACTTAACGCAATATAACTGAGGAAGGAGAGTGTTCTATGACAACCAGAAAGAAAATCAAGGTGCTCTTTGTCTGCATACATAACAGCGCCCGTAGCCAGATGGCGGAGGCCTTTCTGAATCAGCTGGCCGGAGATCGCTTTGAGGCCCAAAGCGCCGGTTTGGAGCCGGGCGTGTTGAACCCGCTGGCGATAGAAGTCATGCGCGAGTCAGGCCTCGATATCTCCGCCAAGCAGACGAAAGGCGTTTTCGATTTCTATAAGCGAGGGGCCATTTTTAACTATGTCATCACAGTGTGCGATGAGGCCAGTGCTGAACGCTGTCCGATTTTCCCCGGCATCACAAAGCGGCTTCACTGGAGCTTTGCCGATCCCGCCGCGCTGCCGGACAGTCGAGAGGAAAAACTCGAGGCAGCCCGCCGCATCAGAGATGAAATCCGCCAAGCCGTGCTGACCTTCGTCAATAAAACAGCGGTATGAAGCATTTCAGAAAAGTTGTCGACATTGTCATCAAGCTGATGATCCCCCTCGTAATCCTTGCCCTCATGATGGGCATTGCGCGCATCATCCTTGACCTCCGGTTGGTGTATAGCAGCCCTACGATCGCGGCAGGATTTGACCTGATGGTCACCAATATCCTGTCCATGTTCGTGGTCATCGAATTGCTGCGGAGTATCATCGAGTACTTTGAAGTCCACCGCCTCAAGATAACGTTTATTATTGATGCCGCCATTGTTTTTGTCCTGCGGGAGATTATGATCGGATTGTACAAACACTCGCTGGAATATAGGGAAATCATTGCCCTGGCCGTGCTCATTTTGATTATCGGGAGCATACGAACTTTGGCAATCATATTTTCGCCGGAGAAGGCGAAGGAAGCATGAGGTTTATTAGATATGGAAAAAAAATTTTGGAAAGAATAGAAGAAATAGTTATCATCGTAGCCCTGGTTATCGGAGTCTGTTTTATGGTTCTCCATTGGCGGTGAAAATAATTTAAAAAAGTGATATGCTGCTCCCGCACCTTTGTAGTCAAAAGGCGATGTTTGCAGCAAAAAATAACTGAGGAATTGGTATTGCCGCAGATGACGACAAAAGGAATGAAAATAGGGATTCTCACTGCCGGTGGCGACTGCCCGGGAATCAATGCAGCGATACGAGGCGTGGCCAAGACCGCCATTGTCAGTCACGATATGAAGGTTTATGGCATTTCCTCGGGTTTCGTTGGACTCATTGAGCGTGAATATACTAAGCTGGATGAATCAGATGTATCGGGCATTCTTACTCTCGGGGGTACCATTTTAGGGACTTCTCGTGAAAAACCGTTTAAGGAGGGAGAGAGCTACCGCAAAGCAATCGATAAACCGCAGGTAATCGTCGATAATTATAAGAAGATGGAGCTGGATTGCCTGGTTTGTATCGGTGGTAACGGCACGATGAAAACGGCTTATAAACTCTCCCAGGAGGGTCTTAATATTGTGGGAATACCGAAAACGATTGATAACGATGTGTGGGGGACCGATTTTACCTTTGGATTTGATTCGGCAGTGAGTATTGCCACCGAGGCGATCGACCGGCTGCATACTACCGCCAATTCCCACAAACGCATCATGGTGATTGAGGTCATGGGACACCAGGCTGGTTGGCTGGCCTTGTATTCCGGTATCGCAGGCGGAGGCGATATTATTCTCATCCCGGAGATCGCCTACGATATCAATGTCATTGAGAAATATCTGGAAAAGCGGATTGCGAAAGACAAAGGCTATTCGATTGTCGTCGTTGCCGAAGGTATCAAAACAAACAATGATAAATCGGCAGGAAGTTACATAGCAAAAATGGTCACCAAACATACGGGTCTGGAAACCCGCGAAACGGTTCTGGGATACCTCCAGCGTGGGGGCACGCCTACGGCGATGGACAGGATTCTCGCCACCAGATATGGCGCCTACGCTACCGAACTCATCGCCAAACGAGAATTCGGGAAGATGGTTTCTTTAAGAAATGAAGAAATTACTTCTGTACCGCTTGCTGAAATCGCCGGTAAATTGAAACTGGTGGACCCGGGCCATTCTCTGATCAAGAAGGCACGAAACTTGGACACCTGCTTTGGCGATGCCTGACTGCACTGGGACATGGTGAACACGGAACCAAAAATGGTCACTGCCCATCTCAAAACCGGCGAAAAGATTCTGATCTACGAAAACGGATGTTTCTAGGGGGGCTGAAGTGGAGATAACAACAGCGCTCATTCTTGGCATCGTCGAGGGATTTTCGGAGTTTCTGCCGATTTCGTCCACCGGCCACCTGATCCTCGCCGGGAAACTGCTTGGACTTGCGGAAAGCGATTTCGTAAAGAGTTTTGACATCGCCATCCAGTTGGGGGCGATACTCTCCGTTGTCGTTCTGTATTGGCGAGAGCTGCTTGTCAATTGGGAAACGATCAAAAAAGTGGCCGTCGCCTTTCTGCCGACCGGCGTAATCGGCTTTGTCCTCTACAAAATCATCAAAAACATCCTCCTCGGCTCAACGGCCGTCGTCCTCTGGTCGCTCCTTATCGGGGGAATCATCCTTATCGTCTTCGAGATGCTTCATCGCGAAAAAGACGACGCGACAAAATCTCTCTCCGAAATTACATACATGCAGTCGTTTCTGATCGGCGTTTTTCAGTCGCTTGCCGTCATCCCCGGGGTATCCCGTTCCGCGGCGACGATCGTCGGGGGGCTGATCCTCGGCATGAAAAGGACAATAATTGTCGAATTTTCCTTTCTGCTGGCCGTTCCGACGATGCTCGCCGCAACGGTTTACGACCTGTATAAAAACGGCGCCATCTTCTCCGTCTTGCAGCTCAATTATCTGGCAGTCGGGTTTTTAACCTCCTTCATCGTCGCTTTGGCGAGCATCAAATTTCTGATCCGTTTCGTACAGAACCACACGTTCATCCTCTTCGGCATTTACCGTATCGCCCTTGTCCTCGTCTGGTTTGCGCTCTTTTGACCGGACTTGTTTGAGCGCCTAAGGCAGACAGCTTAAAATATCCGTTGCGGCGTTTCCCCTGCCCTGACATCGGCAAGATCGCCAGCAAGCCCGGGTAAGAACAAAAATGAAAATTTGTTGCGTACTGACAGCCGCGACCGCACAGCCCCGTTTAGAATCTAAAGTCATCGGGACACGCGCGGCCGGCCTGTCGCGACGAAGGACAGTTCCGTGCCTATGTAGATCTCCTTGCCAAGTGTATCGTGCGCGATCTGATCGTACCGCGTCATCTGCGTCACTACCTGATCAGCGCCCGCCCGGACCGCCTGCGCCTCGACCAGCGGCAGCATCACGGTCTGCGCATGCTGCACGGCCACCTCGAGCTGCCCGAAATCATGGATTCCGTCCGGCAAGTGGAGGCGCACACCATACGCATGTTCCTCTCCCAGCGGGCTGATGAACGTCTGACGGCGTTGAATAATGCCTCCCGCCACTGCGCCGACCGCGTTGGCGACCTCGGCGTGGGTCGGGATGAGCAGTTCCGTGTGCAGGTGGGCCGCTACCTGGGGAAGGTAAGCCTCCACCGGCGCGCCGATAGCGATCACCGGCCACGGCAGGCTAATGGCGCACTGCAATCCCACAACGCCCCGGTCGCCCAGCGCCTGTCGCAACAGCAAATCGGCGAGCGGCTGACCCGACCAATCGGGGCGCATGCCGGCATCTTCGCAAACCTTGCTTACTATCTCCTTCGCCACCCGTTGCGCCACACCTGCCACCACCTGCTCGCAGAAGGCCTCGACCGTCAAGCCGGCCTGACCGGCCAGCATCGTGGCTGCCAAACGCGCGGCATCGGAGTTCCAACGCGTGAATCGGCCCAGAACGTGTAATGCATCAGTAGGGGTAAACGCAGCCCGGCGCGCCAGCCCCCAAGTTTCCAGCGTCTCGAGTTGCTGGCGCAGTAGCTCGCACACACGCCTTTGTTTGCCCATTTGGAACAACGCCAGAGGACCACGCTCCAAGTCAGACAACAGCGTTTCGTACGCCTGTGGGAGCTGGCCGTTCGCCCGCTGGCCCAAGATCATGAATTCGGTTGCCCCCAGGTCAAGACAACTGCTGCGACCGTAGCCGAAGGGCCGCGGCGGCTCAGCGGCCTGTTTGCGCAACTCGGCCACAACCTCCGGGTGCTCGCTCGCCAACAGGCACAGCGGCACGGCACGACGCGGGCCTATCAACAACTGCCCTTCAGCGCCAAACCGCACATGGCTGTCCCCTCCCAGACCGGCAGTGTGGACGTCCACCGCCTCCACCATCGTGGACCAACCGCTGACCATCGCCCCCTCGTCGTTGAGGATGGGCCACCCGTCGTGCAGTGCGCCGATGTCGGTCGTGGTTCCGCCAACATCCACTACCCACCCGTCACGCCGGCCCGCGAGATGCCAGGCACCGACAACGCTAGCCGCCGGTCCCGACAGGATCGTCTCCACCGGCCGATGCATTGCCCACTCGGCGCGCACCAAGGAGCCGTCGCCCTTCACCACCATCAGCGGTGCAACGATCTCTTGTTCGGCCAACGCCTGTTTAACTGAGCCGATCAACTCGGTCAGCGGCGCAATCAACTGGGCATTGAAAGCCACGGTCGTCGCGCGCCGTACAGCGTTCAGCTTGCTGGTCAATTCGTGTCCGCAGGTCACCGGCCGGCCTGTCAACGCCTCGATCAATGTGCGGGCGCGCAACTCGTGGGTTGGGTTGCTCACCGCGAAATAGCCGGAGACCGCGAACGCCTCGGCGGTATCCCGGCGGGCCAGGATGGCCGCGGTCAGCGTATCTTCGTCCAGAGGGGCAACCTCTTCCCCCTGTCCGTCATGCCCGCCGCGCACATAGACCACGTCCGCAGTCGGAAGCGCAGCCTCGAGGCCACACTGCGTCATGAGGCTGCGGTCATAGCCGATCAGGAACAACGGCACGACGCGTCGCTGGCCCTCGGCCAAGGTGTTGGTCGCCAGCGTGGTGGACAACCCCACCAAGGTCACGTCCGCGGAGGTCCAAGGACTGTTGGCGAATACGGCCGCCATCGCGCCGCGAATGCCGACGGCCAGATTGCGCCGCGTGGTCAGAGCCTTGGCGCCAGCCAACACACTTCCCGTATCATGATTTAATAGGACGGCATCGGTGTAAGTGCCGCCCGTGTCAATGCCTAGTGCAATCTTCATCTGCTTTTTCTCCCGTTGCCAGGCAATGCCTTAGAGCAACTTCACTGTTGGGTATTCGACGGCCCGGCAGATATGCTGCAGAAACCGCGCAATCAAGCGCCCGATTGAATTGATCGATAAAAATCTCCCGTTCCGCTTTCGCGGCGGGAGTATAGGGATGCGATTTTTGCTTGTCAAGGGATATTTGGGCTGCATTGGCAGGCGCCATTGTTGAGCGCAGAGGGCAGGCGGTGCAATACATCCCGGGCGGTGACACCCTCCTGCCCCTTGTCGGCGGCGGCCAGATCGCCGGAAAACCCATGGAGAAACACCCCCTTGCGACCACCGCAGTCGTCGCCTCCGTCCTGTTCTACCTCCTGACCCAGGACAAAAAGATTTCCCCTTCGGAAGGGCTGCTGTTTCTTATCTTCTACTCCTTATTCATCAGCAAGGCGGTCGTCTCTTTCATCTGAAAAGCCCCTTGCGAGCCTGATCATGAATTGTCATTCTCCTCGACTGATGGTATATTCCATTTGCATTCGGCCATGACCATCCGCTGGTCCGCCGGTATGGCAAGGCATTTCGTCATGCCAGCAGGAAGACTCTCATCGAATTGGAAGAGAAGGGATTGGCTTGATCTATTGGATCGATGAAAAACAGATGACGAAAAACCGGGAGGCATTAAATGATAGAGACGGAAACTTACGAAAAGTCGATTGATGAGGTAGTCCGCGGGCTTCATACAGACCTCGCCAAGGGACTGAATGAGGTCGAGGCGCAGGTTCGCCTCCGGAAGTACGGGCCCAACGAGCTCAGGGAACGACCGCGTCCCGGGTTCTTCGCCCTGCTTCTAAACCAATTCAACAACTTTCTCGTGATCATCCTGATAGTCGCAGCGGTCGTGACGGTTCTTCTCGGCGAATATATCGACGCGATCGCCATCACGGTCATCATCGTTCTCAATGCCGTCTTGGGGGTGTTTCAGGAGTCGAAAGCCGAGCAGGCAATCGCCGCCCTCAAGAAGATGGCCGCCCCTCATGCCCAGGTGATTCGTGACGGGCGGCAGGCATCGATTCCCGGCAGGGAACTGGTGGTCGGTGATATCGTCCTTTTGGAGGCCGGCAATTTCGTCCCCGCCGACATGCGCCTCGTGGAGAGCGTCAATCTCAAAGTCGAAGAAGCCTCTCTGACGGGGGAGTCGCTGCCGGCCGAGAAGAACGCAAAGGTTGTGTTGGGCAAGGAGATCCCCCTGGGAGACCGGAAAAATGCCGTCTTCATGAGCACCCTGATCACCTACGGGCGCGGCAGGGGAATTGTTACGGGAACGGGAATGGACACGCAGATCGGCCTCATTGCCGAGATGATCCAGTCTTACGTGGAAGAGGATACACCCCTCCAGCAGAAACTGGCCCACCTGGGGAAGGTGCTCGGGACTGCCTGCCTTGCCATCTGCGGATTCGTCTTCATCTTCGGCCTTCTTCGAGATACAAATCTCGCAAGCGTCTTTCATGACGGGTTCATCAACTACCTCCTGGCCGAACAGAAGGTCATCGTCGGTTTGTTCATGATCGCCGTCAGTCTCGCCATCGCCGCCGTCCCGGAGGGACTTCCGGCGATTGTGACCATCTGTCTTGCCCTCGGGATGCAGCAGATGATCAAGCGCCACGCCCTGATCCGCAAGTTAGCCGCCGTGGAGACGCTCGGCAGCACCACGGTGATCTGCACCGACAAAACGGGAACCCTGACGCAGAACCAGATGACCGTACTGCAGGGCTGGACCGGGGGAAAGGGATTCCACGTGACGGGGGAGGGATATGCCCCGGCCGGGCTGTTCACGCGGGACGGGCAGGAATTTGCTCCCCAGGGGGATGCCGATGTCGCCGCGCTCCTCCGGGGCGGCCTGCTGTGCAATGACGCCGATCTCGTGGAAGGGGGGAAAGAGACCTCCTGGGGAATCATCGGTGATCCCACGGAAGGCGCTCTGGTAGTAGCCGCGGCGAAGGCAGGTGTTCGACGCGCGGATATGGTTAAGGTTCTGCCAAGGGTTGCTGAGATCCCCTTTGATTCGGACAGAAAACGGATGACCACGATCCACCGGCTTGACCCCACCGCCGCCCGGACGGGGACGCCGGGGGGATTCTCTTATCCGCCCGTAGTCGCCTTCGTCAAGGGGGCGCCGGACTTCGTTCTTGATCTCTGCAGCCGTGTTCTTCAAGACGGGCAAGTCATTCCCCTGACGGAAGAGAAGCGGCAGGGGGTTATCGAACGAAACCGGGAAATGGCCGGCGACGCCCTCCGGGTGCTTGCCGTGACATACCGCCCCCTGGATGCCGTTCCCGAAAACCCCGACCCCGATCAGGTTGAAAAGGATCTGACGTTCATCGGCCTGCTCGGCATGATCGATCCACCGCGGCCCGAGGTGATTGCAGCAATAAGGTTGGCGCAAGGGGCCGGTTTGAAGACCGTCATGGTGACCGGCGACTACCGGGACACAGCCGAAGCCGTGGCCCGGGAGGTCGGCCTGAAGACATCCAGCGGTCTGGTCCTGACCGGAACCGAACTCGACCAGATGAGCGACGAGCGGCTCACCGAAGAGGCGAACAGACTGGAGGTCTGCTGTCGCGTTTCCCCGGCGCACAAGATGAGGATCGTCGATGCCATGAAGGCGCGGGGACACATCGTGGCGATGACCGGCGACGGCGTGAACGACGCTCCCGCTCTCAAACGGGCGGACATCGGCATCGCCATGGGCATCACCGGAACGGATGTCTCCAAGGAGGCTGCGGACATGGTCCTGACGGATGACAACTTTTCCAGTATCGTCTCCGCCGTCGAACAGGGCCGGATTATCTATTCCAACATTCGGAAGTTCGTCTATTTTCTCTTGGCCTGCAACGTGGGGGAAATCATGATCGTTTTTGGCGCCATGCTGATCGGGCTCCCCATTCCGCTCAGGCCGATACATCTGTTGTGGCTGAACCTCATCTCGGATGGCGCCCCGGCTCTGGCACTCGGAATGGAAAAGGGCGAACCCGACACGATGACCCAACCGCCCAGACGGCCTGCGGAACCGCTGGTCAATGTGGATATGACGATCGGCATTTCTGTGGTCGCGGTTACGGATGCAATTGCCATCCTCCTGGTTTTCTATCTCGGGATGGGACGTTATCCCGGTCAGATCGAGGCCGCCCAGACCATGGCCTTTGTTACCTTGAGCTTATCGGAGCTCGTAAGGGCCTTCACCGCCCGTTCCGAATACCTGAGCGTTTTCAAGATCGGTGTTTTTTCAAACCGCTGGATGGTCGGCGCCACGGCCGTTTCGTTCCTCTTTGTGTTGACCGTCGTTTACGTTCCATTCCTGCAACCCTTTTTTAACACGGTCACCCTGACGCCGGATGACTGGCTTTTCATGCTGCCGTTCTTCTTCGCCTCGCCAATCGCGATGGAACTCATCAAGATCTACATTCGGCACAAGAGAACCACGATGCTTAGCGCAAACGGCGGCATAGCCAAGACGAAGCTCTCACAAAAAGAGGTCTAATGTCACCAGGCCAGCTCCCAGGTTCTGCCGAAACGTTAGATTAATCTTCTTTCTTGCCCTTGAAAATTGACGAGTTAAAAAATAGTTTTAAAAAAGTAAAATAGATGTATAATCATCGCAAATAAATATCGGAGGGTTGATTATGTTCGCACCGAAAAATATTTTGGTCCCGACAGATTTTTCAAAGTATTCTTCTGCGGCACTGGACAAGGCGGTGGATATCGCGACTCAGTACAAGGCGAATATCTATCTCCTCCACGTTATTACTGAACAAATTAAGCGGTGCATGGCCAACTATTGCCTCGATCTTCAACTAGTCAAGCAACTCGAAAAGCAAAGTATCAAGGGCGCCAAAGATAAGTTGAAAAGGGAAGCAGACACCATTGCCAAGGAAAGGGGTGTCGAAATATCTATTGTCGTCAGGGAAGGGGTGCCTCAAGAGGTTATCTTAAATGAACAAAAGGCAAAAAAGATTGATTTGATTGTTATTGCATCTCATGGGGAGACCGGCATTCTCAAGAATCTGATGGGAAGCGTTGCAGACAAAGTTGTCAAAGGCTCAAAATGTCCAGTCATTGTCGTCAAACCTTGAGTAATGGAACAGCTGCTTAAATTAACCACAAATAATTTGAGAGGGAGAATGTATGAAGGCTTTGGTCACTTACTATTCTGAAACCGGTAACACCGAAAAACTTGCCCGTGCAATCTACGAGGCTATTAGCATAGACAAGCAAATTAAACCCATCCAGGATTTAACAGACACTGATGGATATAATATTATATTTTACGGTTTTCCCGTCATTGCCCACAGCGTTCCAGGAAAAGCTCAGGGGCTCATCAAGAAACTGCCGCAAGGACAGAAAGTAGCATTTTTTTCAACCCACGGTTCCCTCCGGGATGGTCACTTGCCGAAACAAGCATTCGAACATGCCATTAGTCTATCATCAAAAATAAAAGTCTTGGGTCATTTTGGATGCCGTGGAGAAGTGTCTGCCAAATTGCTGGACTCACTGAGACAGAAGCCGGAACACGGGGCGTGGGTGGAAGAGGCCATGAGCGCCCAAGGACATCCTGATCAACATGATCTCGCAGATGCAAAAAAATTCGTTTTACAGATGCTCGCCTTTTCCGCAAATAAGTAACCTGTAAATACCTAACCCGGGCTGACGCCCGCAACCCAAAGCTTTAAGATGAAATACATAGATACGGAAGGCGTTATCATCAAGAGCTGGTGCAACAACCCGGAAGCCAACGCCCTTGCCCAGGCGAAGAATCTGGCAAACCTGCCGTTCATCTTCAGGCAGGTCTGTCTCATGCCCGACACCCACGAAGGCTACGGGATGCCCATCGGCGGCGTCATTGCCACGAATGGTTTTGTGATCCCCAATGCCGTCGGCGTCGATATCGGCTGCGGGATGCTCGCGACCGCAACGAACCTGACAAAAATTTCTTTGCCGGCGCTCAAAAAAATCCTTGGCAAAATCAGGGAAACTGTTCCCGTCGGCTTCGAACACCAGGAAAAAGCCCAGGACGAAAGTCTGATGCCGCAGATGGAAGATCCGGACCTGTATCCGGAGGTGAACCGCCAATACCGCTCCGCGTGCAAACAGCTCGGAACCCTGGGCGGCGGCAACCACTTCATCGAAATCCAGAAAGGGTCGGACGCCCGCATCTGGTTCATGATCCATTCGGGAAGCCGGAATATCGGCCTCAAGATAGCTGGCCGCTATAACCAGACGGCCATTGCGTTAAACGAACAATGGCATTCCGCTGTCCCGAAGAAATGGGAGCTGGCCTTTCTGCCCATTGAAACGGAGGAGGCAAATACATACTTGCGAGAGATGCGTTACTGTCTGGAATTTGCCCTGGCCAATCGCAAACTGATGGCCGACCGGGTGCGGGCAGCCATCAGTGCGGAAATACCGGATGTGGAATTTGCGGAACCCATTAACATTCACCATAATTATGCGGCCTTCGAGGATCATTTCGGCAAAAACGTCATCGTTCACCGCAAAGGCGCAACCTCGGCACGTCTTGGAGAGATGGGCATCATCCCCGGTTCCCAGGGAACGGCCAGCTATATTGTAAGAGGAAAAGGAAACCCCGAGAGTTTCATGAGCTGCTCTCACGGCGCCGGCCGTAAAATGGGAAGACGGGCGGCCATCAAGACCCTCGATCTTGAGAAGGAAAAAAAGATCCTCGAAAATAAGGGGATTCTCCATGCCCTCCGCGGCAAGCAGGACCTCGAAGAAGCGGCCGGCGCCTATAAGGATATTGATGTGGTGATGGCAGAACAGCAGGATCTTGTGGATATCGTCGTCCGGCTGGAACCCTTGGCGGTAATCAAAGGCTGACGACCTCGTAAAAAGTCGCTACTCGTCATTGCGAGGAGCGTAGCGTCGTGGCAATCTCTTGGATAATTGATTACTTTCGAGATTGCTGCGAGTGCCACCCGGCAGGTTATGGAAGGCAATTTATCGGAATGACAGACAAGAGCGCCAGTAAACCTCATGCGCTGAGAAATGCAGCCTTGGCTGCGTTTCTCCTGCTTGTCGGCGGAACGCTTGCCTACATGTACATCAATGAAAACTTATACAGCGACCAAAATAGTCTTGTCATGGGGTCTGGCTCTGACGGACTTAGCGGGAGGCTTGTAAAGATTCCTATCTTTGAGTCTTTGCCCACACGGTTTCTAAATAGACAAGCCGTGTCCATCTCGCAAGAACGCAACGCCCGGGTATTGAAAAGTGTGATCGAGGTATTCGACCCATCATTGAGATCCTTTCTGACATCAGTGCCGATAGTTTTTGATCCTTCAGCGGATACCGCGAAGGCGTATCGGAAGAAGGGCTACATCGGCGTCAGTCCCGACTGGGACAATACGGTGCTTCAATCACATTACCGGGCAATTTATGAGCAGAGGGGGATGAAGCCCGGGGACCCCGTATTCATGCCTCGCTTCAAAACAGATTTGTTGATACACGAATTTTTGCACCTGCTCCAGGCCCGCCAGGGAATTGATGTTCGCTTGTATTACGAGGCAGTGGCGCACTGGTATAAAGACCCGCGGTATGGCATACCTTCTCCAAACGGCATGTACCAAGCGGGCGCGACGAAATACAGAAGGCCGGATACAGTCGCGATCAATAGGATGAAATATGTTGTATGGCATCAGTTGTACAATTATCGAAGGTTAAGCGATGCGCCCCGGGATGAGAGTTGGAAGAATATGCAATATGTACAAAGGTATCGGTCGGTGGAAAAGGGAGTGGAGGAATTTGCCTATATCGGAGAAGAAATACTCGCCAGCGGTAGTAGTTCTGAAACATATATCAAGACAGCTCAGTGGATAGACAAGGACTGGGAGAGCAAGAGAATGAGATTGTTGGAAGTCTCGCCGGAAGTTGTCGTTTTTTTTAGAGGCATATTCAATCCTGAAGTAACGCGGCAGTAAGTGCCTGATCAGGCGTCTCATTCTGCCAACTTTCAGGAAGTGTCGAAGATCGCCTTCACACGTTTCCGTTGCAGCATCAAAATATCAACAGAGTATTAGCCGGCTCTCCGGAAATCACGGCAAGGTTCACCTCCCCGGACGCATGCAAAAAAGAGGGAGCGCCGGCCGCCGGCATTTTAAATTAGTTCCATAACCTCCTGATTATGAAATTTAGCCTTCGTTTTCCCGCCTGCGCCGGAAGGATAGCTTTCCCGGGCGCTTTCCTGTTTGAGCGCCTCGGGCAGATAGTTTAAAACATCCCGCGCGGTCAACCCCTCCTGCCCCTTGTCGGCGGCGGCCAGATCGCCGGAAAACCCGTGGAGAAACACCCCCTTGCGCACCGCATCCGCAAACGGGAGACCTTGACCGAACATCGCGGCGATGCTCCCGGTCAGCACATCGCCGACTCCGGCAGTCGCCATCCCCGGATTGCCGTTCATGTTGACAAAAACACGCCCCTCCGGCGTGCCGATCAGTGAGTGGGCGCCCTTCAGGACAATATATGCGTGCAGATTCGTGCAGGTCTCCTGCAGAATAACGATTCTGTTCTTCTCTATTTCCGCAACCGATTTTCCGGTCAGTCGCGCCATCTCTCCCGGATGAGGGGTCAAAACCGTCGGCCCCGAACGCCCGCTGATAAGCTCCGAACGGCCGCAAACGGCCGTTATCCCGTCGCCGTCGAGCAGAAGCGGTTTCCCCACTGCCGAGACAAGCCCCCGGACAAGCCCCGCGGTTTCTTCGGCAACAGAAAGGCCGGGACCGATTACAACCATATCAACCTTTTCCGCCAGTGCAAGCAGGAAATCCATGTTTTCAAAAGCGATGCTGCCCGTGTCTGTTTCCGCCTGCGGAACAAACACGATCTCGCTGCCGTTCATGGCGATGAAGGGCGCGATCGATCGGGGAGTGGCCAGACGGGCGTATCCTCCCCCAGCCTTCAGAAATGACATTGCGCTGAAATACGGCGCCCCGTAATAGCCCGCGGCGCCGGCGACAAACAGCACATCCCCGAGAGAGCCCTTGTGGGCGGTGGCTGCCCTTTCAGGAAGGGGCAGATCGCTGTTCGTTTCCACCATGAGCGCTTCATCCTCGTACAGGGAGGGGGGAAACGAGATATGCGCCACACTAAGCCTTCCGCAATGCTCGAAACCGGGATAAAGCACGTTTCCGATCTTTGGCAGACCAAAGGTCACCGTCTGGTGGGCGCGCACGGCCGTCCCAAGAACAGCCCCCGTATCGCCGCTGATGCCGGAGGGTATGTCAAGGCTGAGAACCGGCTTGCCGCTGCGGTTGATCAGCTCTACAATCTCCCGGTAAACGCCTTCCACCGCGCGGGCAAGGCCGGTCCCGAAGAGTGCATCGACAATGCAGTCCATCCCGAGAACAGCCGCCTCTATTTCTGCCGCAGCCGTTACCCGTTCCGTCGCGATCGGCAGCTTTGAGACAATCTCGTAATTATTTTTCGCCGCCCCTTGCAGACGTTCCGGGTCGCCGACAAAAAAGATATGGGGCGTCCCCCCGTCCGAGAGGATATGGCGGGCTACGACCAGTCCGTCGCCACCATTATTGCCGGCGCCGCAGAAAATGGCATACCGCTTCCCCTTTACCCCCCCTTCACGGGAAAGCGCCCCGAAGGAGGCAAGGCCGGCGTTCTCCATCAAAACCTGGTCGGAAATTCCAAACTTTTCGACAGCATCCCTGTCCATAGCCTGCATCTGGGCAACATTGCTGATTTTCATAATTTACCTCCCCATAACAACTGTCTGCGAAACAGCTTTTAAAAAGTGCCGGGATACTTGCCGCCGTCAATCAGCAGGTTCTGCCCGGTGATAAATCCCCCGTGAACGCTGCATAAAAAGACGCAGTAAGCGCCGAATTCCTCGGGCCTGCCGAACCGCCCCGTTGGATTTGCGGAAACCCGTATTTTTCGCATCTCTTCATAAGATCGATTCTCGGTTTCCGCCAGCGCCTGCGTGTAGGATCGCTGACGCTCGGTTCCAAAATCGCCGGGCAGCAGGTTGTTGATCGTGACGTTGTGGATCGCTGTCTCGCGGGCAATTCCCGCAACGAAACCGGTGAGACCGGAACGCGCCCCGTTGGAAAGTCCCAGGATGGGGATCGGCGCTTTTACCGCGCTTGAGGTTATATTCACAATCCGTCCGAACCTGCGGGCGATCATCCCGTCAAGCGTATCTTTGATCATAAAGATCGCCCCAAGCATGTTGTTGTTCAAGGCCGCAAGCCATGCATCTCTACCCCAGTCACGGAAATCGCCGGGAGGCGGCCCACCGGAATTATTGACGATTATGTCCGGCGACGGACAGGCAGCAAGAACCTCCTTCCGGCCCTCGTCGGTGTTGATGTCAACGGCGATGGCCTGAACATTTACGCCCGTTGCGGCAGCTATTTCCGCTCCCGCCGCCTCGATCCTCTCCCGGGTGCGGGCGACAATCGTCACATCAACCCCCTCCTTGGCAAGCGCCAGCGCACACGCCTTGCCCAGCCCCGCACTCGCCCCGCCGATTATGGCCTTTCTGCCTTCAATCCCCAACTCCATACATCCCCCTTTTTTTCAGATTCAGTCCCCAGATAACCACACAGCAAGGGGTACTCTACGTAAACTCCTCCGGCATCGCAAGAAAAAGTTTTTAGCTTGGACAAGACAGATCAGGACGGGAAAAGAGTGGAAAACCGCGCGGCAATCGGTTATAGAAACGGCAGGAAAAGGGCAGTGCGGATAAACATTACTGCGCTGGACCTCGCCTGCAGCAATAGACAACCGCGGCGGCAAAATATCATAGACAGAGGTGGACGGAATGGCAAAAATAAAGGTAGTTAACCCGATAGTGGAGATGGATGGGGATGAAATGACCAGGGTCATCTGGGCAAAGATCAAGGAAAAACTTATTTGTCCCTGGCTCGACATCGACCTGAAATACTACGATCTCAGCATCCTGAACCGCGACGCAACCGGCGATCAGGTGACAATCGACGCCGCCGAAGCAACTCTTCAATACGGGGTTGCCGTCAAATGCGCCACGATTACCCACGACGAGGCGCGGATGAAGGAGTTTGGTTCACCTGCCCTGCTGCGCTCCCCAAACGGCACAATCCGGAACATCCTCGACGGAACCATCTTCCGCGAACCGATCATCTGCAAAAACATCCCCCGCCTGGTTCCCCACTGGGACAAGCCGATCATCATCGCCCGCCACGCCTTTGGCGACCAGTATAAGGCAGGCGAATTCCAATTCAAGGGCAAGGGGTCCCTGCGCCTCATCTTTGTTCCGGAAGACGGTAGTCCAAGCATCGCGAAAGAGTGCTTCAAATCAACCGGCGACGGCGTCGCAATGGCAACCTACAACACCGATGAGTCAATCGCCGGCTTCGCCCGCGCCTGCTTAAACTACGGGTTGGCCCGCCGATATCCGGTCTATCTGTCCACCAAAAATACGATCCTCAAGATCTACGACGGCCGCTTTAAAAACATTTTCAGGAAGATATTTGATGAGGAATTCTCAAAGAAGTTCAAGGATATCGGCCTTACATACGAACACCGCCTGATCGACGACATGGTTGCCTCCACCATGAAATGGAGCGGCGGCTACCTCTGGGCCTGCAAGAACTACGATGGCGACGTAATGTCCGATCTTGTCGCCCAGGGTTACGGTTCTCTGGGGCTTATGACCTCCATCCTGATGAGCCCGGACGGAAGCGCGTTCGAGGCGGAGGCGGCGCACGGCACCATTACCCGTCACTTTCGCGATTATCAGGCAGGCAAGGAGACCTCCACCAATCCAATAGCCTCAATCTTCGCCTGGACGCGCGGCCTTATCCGCCGCGGCGAACTCGACAGCTCGCCTGAAGTGGTAAAATTTGCAAACACTCTGGAGGAAGTCTGCGTCCAGGCAGTCGAAGCCGGCCATATGACTAAGGATCTGGCGCTCCGAGTCGGCAGCGGCCAGAAGTGGCAAACAACAGATCAGTTCCTCGATACAATAGATGGCGAGTTGAGACAGCGGATATGATCGCCCAATCAATAGCCCGACACACCATAGGCATTACTCATTGGGCAGATATTCTTCATAGCAGCAGCAAAAAGGCTCCCTGAGCAACGGCAAAGAGCCCCTGATATTCAGGTTGTGCCCTTCTGGCAGATTCAGATGATCTTGAATCAGTTCACGAAGCTCGGCAGCCAGAGGACGATCTCCGGCCATATAATGATAAGCATCATGGCGAAAATTTCGATCACGATGAAAGGAGCCGCGGAATAAACAATCTCTTTGAGGGACAAATCGGGGGCCACCCCCTTCATCACAAACAGCAGCATCCCGAAAGGAGGCGTGATGAAGCCGGTCTCAAAATTGATTAGCATAAGCACCCCGAACCAGACGGGATCAAAACCCAGCAGTTTCACAATAGGCATGAAAATGGGCATGCAGATCATCATGATGGAAATGGTTTCCATGAAGCATCCCATTATGAAAACTACGAGTTGCATGGCGAGTAAAATGATCAGCGGCGAAACATGGAGATTCTCAACAACGCCTATAAGGCCCCGGGTGGCCCCGGTGAAGGCCAGAAGGCTGCTGAAGGTGCTGGAGGCCGCCAGTATCATGAACACCATGACCGTGATCTCCAGGGTCCCGATTATTGAGGATTTGACCATCTTCCAGTTGAGACGGCCGTACAGCAAGGTCACAAGTAATGTGCCAATGGCGCCCGTAGAAGCCGCTTCGGTAGGGGTGGCAATCCCGAGCAGCATTAACCCGAGCACCATAAAAATAATGAACCCAAGGGGAAGCACGTACTTCACTGTTCCTGCGATCTTTTCCCAAAAGCTTGCGCGTTCCACGTCGTAGCGGGGAGCGAGGGAGGGATCCAGCCAGCAGCGCACCACGATATAAACCGCAATCAACGTCCCCAGAAGCAGACCAGGCAGCACCCCGCCGATCAGAATCTTGCTTACGGAGATGTGCCCGATACTGGCCAGCACGACCGCCAGCGATGATGGCGGTATGAGCATGGCCAGGCCGCCTACCCCGATAATGGGGCCGACCGTCATGGCCGTCTTGTAGCCCCGCCGCTTCATGTCGGGAAGCAGCACGGTTCCCAGCATGGCGGTGTTAGCAACGGTGGAGCCGCTCAGAGCGGCAAAGAGAACGCCTGCACCAGCGGCAAGCAGGCTCAACCTCCCCGGAAGCCTGCCCAGCCACTTGTCCATAACATCGATGGAGTTGTTGGCGATTCCCGAATGGAACATCAACTCGCCCATCAGGATAAAGAGGGGGATGGGCGTCAGCGTGAACGTGGCAAGGGAGGAAAAAATCTGCAGCGTCATCTGCTGGAGTCCCATGGGTCCGATGAAAAAAAGACTTGCCAGAAGATTGATCACGAAAAATCCAAAGGCAATGGGAAATCCAGACGCCAGAACGATCATCAATCCAAAAACGAAAAAAGCTAATACAACCCACCAATCCACGATCAGTTAACCCTCCCCTTGGCAATAGAACCCTTCAACCCCGATTTCGCTGCTTCTCCAGGGTCGGCAACAGGCGCAATGCCCCCTGCCGCCGACTGGGTTTTCCTGAGGGATAAGATCAGATTTCGCACAAACTGAATAGTCAGGGCAATAAAACCGATGGGAATGACCACAATGACCAGGTATTTGGGAACATCCACGGCCTGCACATCAATCACCCCCCGCTGGAAGAGGCTGAACGTCATAATGGCGCTGTACCAGCAAAGTACCCCGCATACCACTATACCCATGATGCTGTGAACCGTCTCGGCGATTCTCTTTGCCCGGGGCTTGAAATGCCCGATTACAACATCCATGGAAACATGTTTTCTTCTACTAAGCACCCACGCCGATCCCAGAAAGGTAATCCAGAGCAGGGAATACTCATTGAACTGGACCGTCCAGAGCGGGCTTTGATAACCCAGGGCGCGAGTAGCTATATTGTAGCTAATGGAAAAGGTGACGAAAAGGAGGAGAAGACCTGCCAATAATGCCATCCCCGACAATATTCCCCTGAGAATTCTCTCCAGCAAATCTGCTCCTCCTGTCAAATGCAACTTTTTATCTAATTGCCTTCTGCAGCGATAGTTGTCTTACTTGGTCAGCATTTGTTTCAATTTGGGTCCGTTCACGGGGGATTTTTCAATAATAATATCCCACAGGGAAGAGTTGGCCGCCTCGGTAAATTTTTTGGCCTCGGCGGGTGACAGGTCGATATACTTTACCCCCTTTTTCTCCAAGGCTTCTCTTTCATTTTTGACCAGCTCCACGCTGCGCTTTTTGGCAAAGCGGGCAGCCTCATCCTCTGTATCGATCAGCAGCTTCTGGAGATGGGCAGGCAGCGAATCCCATTTCTTCTTGTTAACCAGCACTACATTGGCCCCATTGTAAACCCCCGGGGTAATCACAGTCTTGGTAACCTTATCCCATCCCCAGTCCCTGATCAGACCGGCAGGCCACATAAACCCGTCCACTACCCCGCGCTCAAGGGCCGTATAGACATCCGTGGGGGGAAGGACCACAGGATTAGCCTTGTATTTCTTGAGAAAACCAATAAGCGTAGGCGAGCAGCGAATTTTCAAACCCGTTAGATCCGCATTTTTTACGGACTTGGCCAGATAGACAGTGAATGGCAGGTTGTGGCCCAGACGTCCCAGGTAGATGCAATTGATCTTTTCCTGGTGGATCTTGCTCAAAAAGTCGTTGACCCCGGTGGCCCGCTCTTCCCAGCCGTCCAGCGGAGACACGCTCAGCGCATTCACCTCCGGCACCGCAGAAGTGTAATAGCCATCCGTGGTGAAAACCATATCCACCACGCCCATCCGGGCGGCTTCCACCTGTTCGTTGAAGGGGATTACCTCTGGCCCGCCGATATACTGAATCTCCAGCTCGCCGGGATATTTATTGGCAACGTTTTCTTTGACCATTTCCAGAAACTTATTGAAATTGCCGACTTCCCACACTGTCTTGGGCCATGCGGTAACGGCCTTAATGGTAATCTTGGTGGCTGCCTGGCCCATGCCCGTCATAGACAACACCAAGGCAACGGCCACAAACACTCCTAAGAGTTTACGATATACACGGTTCATAATTATGTCCTCCTTATTTATTGTTTTAGGTCAACAGTAGAGAAACGTTCCTTCATCCTCACGCCGGCCCACTTATAAGCCGAAACTTATTCTTATGTCAAGATAACAGCTTCCTGATTAAGAGGCTTCCGCTTGCATTAAGGCCTTGAGGATGAGCCGGAAATCAAGGCAGAGAGTTTATCTGTAGATGCCGTACTCTTTTGTAAAATCTATCATCGCCCTCACGTTTTGCGTCTTCGCATCATCGAGGTTCGATGAGCAATCCATGATGAATCCTCCATCTTTTCCCACATAATCAATTAGTTTCTTACAATAAGCTCTTACATCATCGGGTGTTCCCGTACACATAATTGAAAGAGGAACATTGCCCCGGAGACAGGCTACTTTGCCCAAAACATCCTTAGCCTTAAAGATATCCGTTCTCTCAAACCAGTAAACAACCTTGCCGGGCGGAACGTCGCCTATTAACTCAAGCCTGGGGGTACAGTCCCCTTCCCAAAGCAATACAGGCGTCAAATCCTGTTCGATGAGCGCCATAATCAATCTGCGAAGCGTCGGCCAATAGAAGGTTTTGAACTGCGACGGAGACATAAACCCGTCAAGTCCTTTATGCAGCGGGATAAACACACCCTTGACGCCTCTCTCCTTTGCAGCCATCCCGAAACGGATCATCACGGGAAGCAATCTTTCCGTCGCCTCTATGAGCTTGTCCGGACACCTGAACATATCCATCGCTGTTCCTTTAGTGCCCCGGAAAAAATCGGAAAGGGTGTCAAAGGGGGCCTGGGTCATAGACCCGAATTGGGGCGGAAATCCGAGGGTTTTCATTTTGGCTGCATATTCGGCAGAACCGGCAAGAATTCTCCTGGCTTGAATTGCCGCTTCCTTAATGGCGGCTATGGCTTTTTCGAGCTCTGGACTGTCAAAGGCCGAAAAATCGGTCAGCCCGAAATAATAAGTGATGATGCTGTTCAGGGGAGGAAGGTTTTTTAGCGGTTCCAAAACACCGAAGATGCGGGGCCAATACTTGCGAACCATGAAATCAGAGATATCGAAGAGAAAATCATCATATTCCTCTCGCTTCATGTATTCCTTTTCTACAAACTGGTAGGTGGACATGGGATCAACCCCATGTCCCGGCCATCGCAACTGCTTAAAATCCAAAGCCAGCAGGATTGAACCCAGAAAACGAATGGCAAAAGGGTTTTCGTACATATCTGGTTGTAAATCCGTCATCGTCGCTGTCCAGGATTCCATCATTTTATCGTAATCATACATAGCCTCTTCAAAGGTTATTCCAGCCCAGCGCGCCGGGAAAAAACCAAAGACGCTCATCACCGGCACCCGATCCGGAACCTTGAGCTGAATGGCATCCTGCGTTCTTTTTTCCCTCTCCCGGTACAGCTCTTCCGGCGATTTCTCCATTATTACTCCCTCCTGCCCGTTGCTTGCTTAATTTCTCAGCTCCCGCAACGCTGAAACCGAAGGCATCGGCCCCCGTAATAGATGCTTACCCCATCTATTTGCCACCCAGACATAAAAAAGGCAAGACCTGAACTGCTCTTGACTGCGGCCGGCCCTTATAACACAAAAAACCGGGGAATCGCCTGCAAGTTCCTGCTGCAAAATGTTTTAATTCTCGCCATCTGATTGATTCATATGGTATAATTGCCCCTGTCGGCAGGAATCAGTTTTTTATCTTGACAATGGAAAGACGTTAATATAGAGCAGAAACCGTGGCACAATTCCTCTTCTATTGTATAAACGAAAAATTTCATATGCGTTATTTTTATCATTAAGTGGTTCATTTTATAGTCATTTTTTGTTGCTATTTTTTATTTAATCGTAATGGTTTAATATCAAGGTTTACTTTAATCCGCAATATTAAATATTGAATGTATTGTCCGCTTTAAAAGGATATCGTAAATGCCCGACAACAGCAAATAATTATATTAGTATGTTCCAGACATCAAGGCGGGCTTGATTCGAAGCTGCTTTTATGGCCCGGCAGATAGTATTGTTGTTGTGGCTTCTGTGCGGTGGTAAAAATTAAAGGGAACCCAATAAAGGAGAGAGTGCTATGAAAAACGATAAAACAGAAACAAGCGGGCTGGTAAACAAAAAATTAAATGCGAGGAGGAGTAACATGAAACGAATTTTATTGGCAACAATCGCGGCGGTATGCTTATTTGCCTTTGCCACAGGAGAGATTATTGCCGCCCCGTTTTATCAGGGAAAAACCGTGAGAATTACAGTCGGTTTTTCTGCCGGCGGCGGCTTCGACCTCTGGGCCAGGCTTATTGCCCGTCACATTGGCAAACATATACCGGGAAATCCAACGGTAGTAGTGGAAAACGTCACCGGCGCCGGCGGCCTCATCCAGACGAATCAGCTCTTCAAGGCCACCAAACCTGACGGCCTTACCATAGGCCACATCAACGGAGGGCTTATCCTGGGGCAGATGCTGGGTCAGCCGGGATACAATTTCGACAGTCAGAAGTTCATTTACATCGGCGCCGCCAATAAGGAGAATCCCGTCATTATTTTTGGCAAGAAAAGCGGCATTGACACGGCCGAAAAATGGAAAACATCTCCCACGCCTGTCACGCTCGGCGGCCTTGTACCGGGGAACACCATTGACAACCTGTGCCGGGTCTCACAATACGTTCTGCAATTCCCCACAAAGACCGTGACCGGCTACAAAGGCACTAATGATAGCTTACTGGCAGTGGAAAGCGGTGAATTGGCCGGCGGCCCCCTGTCCTGGGATGGCGTGAAGTCAAAACGAAAAAACGCCTTCGATACGGGTGAGCTGATTGTTGTGCTTCAGGGTACCGCCAAACATCTCAAAGAGCTCCCCAATGTTCCCAGAATGATCGATTACGCCAAAACGGATGAGCAGAAAAAGTTGGTAGAAGTGGCCATTCATTACCCGAACGATTACTCGCGGCCCTTTGCGCTGCCTCCCGGAACGCCCAAGGAACGCGTTGAGATAATGCGCAAGGCCTTTGAGGAGACGATGAAGGATAAAGAGTTCCTGTTTGAAATAGAGAAGATGAAGCTGACTCTCGACCCGACAACCGCCGACGAGCTGACAACTGCAGTTGTCAATTCTGCAAAGATCGACACGGCCACAAAAGCAAAACTTAAAGACATCCTCTTCAAGTAGGGCATCGCCGGTCCCGGAACTGTAAACAGAAATTTAAATAATAGAAAACATCAGCAACGTGGGGAATTTTAGCCTGCGTTGCTGATGTTTGGGTCTCCAGGGATTAGCGCCCCTGGAGGGGTGTGGATTTCAACAAAATCAGGCCGCATAGCATATGCGGTACGGGAGACTGTTAATGTTAGAGACTCTGCAATGTTTTTTTGCTGGTTTAATCCAAATCCTTACCGTTAAAACCTTCGGACTGATGCTTCTCGGCGTGGTCATAGGTTTTGCTGTGGGAATCCTTCCCGGGATGGGTGGACCAACGGCAATGGCGCTGATGCTGCCATTTGCCGTAAAGATGACCCCGGTCGAGGCCTTCGCGTTTCTACTCGGCATGGCTTGTGTTGTAAACACGACGGGAGATATTACCTCCGTCCTCTTCGGCATCCCGGGTGAGCCGACAACCGCCGCGGCCGTGGTGGACGGCCATCCCATGGCGAAAAAAGGGCAAGCCGGCCGCGCGCTCGGGGCCATTCTTACGGCAGCTCTGTTCGGCTCCATTTTTGGCGCCTTTATGCTCGCCCTGGCCGTTCCGATAGTTCGTCCTATCGTGCGTTCCTTGGGCTCGCCTGAGTTTTTCATGCTCGCTATTCTCGGCATCACTTTTGTGGCATCCTTGAGCGGAAACAACGTCATCAAGGGTCTGTTGTCGGGGGGATTAGGTTTTTTTGTTGCCACGGTCGGCCTCGATCCCGTCTCCGGAATTGAGCGCTTCACCTTCGGCCAATTGTTCCTCTGGGACGGCATCGGGCTAGTGCCAATCACAATAGGATTTTTCGCCTTCCCGGAGCTCATCGATCTTGCCGTATCCGGTTCGAGCATCTCCGGCGGCAAGACAGGAAACCTGGGCGGGGTGATGGAGGGCGTCCGCGACGTATTTAAACACATGTGGCTCGTACTGCGCTGCGCCGCCATCGGAACCTTCGCCGCCATCATCCCGGGGATGGGGGGAGCGACAACCCAGTGGCTCTCCTATGCGCATGCCGTGCAGAGCTCTCCCGACAAAGAGCGTTTCGGCAAAGGGGCAATTGAAGGGGTTTTAGCCCCCGGCGCATCCAATAACTCAACCCTCGGCGGCAGCCTGATCACAACCGTGGCCTTTGGCATCCCCGCGAGCGTCTTTATGGCAATCCTAATGGGCGCCTTCATTATGCACGGGGTTGTGCCCGGCCCGGAGATGCTGGTCCCGGAATCCAAGGGAGGCCACCTCGGACTTACCTATTCGTTCGTCTGGATTGTGGTGCTGTCAAACATTATCACCGTAGGCATGATTTTTCTTTTATTGAAGCAACTCGTCAGGATAACGCAAGTACGGGGCTCTCTGCTGATTCCCTTTATCCTGATCCTTATTTACCTGGGCGCTTACGCCGAGAAGAATGCTTTCCCGGACATGGTGCTTGTAATCTTTTTCGGTATCTTAGGATGGGTCTTGGAGAAGCTCAAGTTTCCGCGGCCGCCTTTGATTCTCGGCCTTGTTCTGGGGAAGCTGGCGGAAAGTCGGCTGTTTCTTTCCGTGAACAACTACGGCATAAGCTGGCTCTGGCGACCCCTAGTGTTGGGACTTATAGTTCTCACCCTCCTCGGGGCCTTCTACCCCCTTATAAAGAGATGGCTGGAAAAGAAAAAGATTGAGAAATATACAGGTAAAACTGCTTCTGACGTTTTGGAGGTAAAAGTTGAGACGAAAGCCACTGTTGACAAATGGCAGGTGCTTTTCTCAGGGGTTCTTGTCATAGCTCTCGCCCTGGCCCTTTGGCAGAGTAGGAACTTTAACGTTCGGGCCGGGCTTTTCCCCTGGGTAATAGGGTTCCCGTTGTTGCTCCTTTCTTTAACACTGCTGATAAAAGAACTCCTGGGAAAAGGCGGACGTCGTGCCCAGGCAAATGAAGCGGAGGAGGCAGATGCGATACCTGAGGAGGTTGTAACCCGCCGGACTGCGGCAATGTTCGGCTGGATTTTCGCCTATTTCCTGGCTATCTGGCTTCTCGGTTTCGCCTTCGGCGGCGCCCTGTGCAGTTTTCTGCAACTCAAATTTGCCTCAAAAGAGAAGTGGCCTATTACCATAATCCTCACTATCGGCCTGTGGGCCTTCATTTACCTTTTATTTGAACGCTTGCTCCATGTTCCCTTCCCGCCTGGCCAGGCATTTGAATGGCTCGGCTGGGTTGAATAATTTAATCACCCGCAGGCAAAGGCACAGTAGTTTAAAGTTTTACCGGAGACTTCTGAGATCCGGGACATTAATATCAACAGGAGGAGGAAAGAGGACTATGGAAAGACTAAGGGTTACGTTTGCCTGCTCGCCTTATGACCGCTTGCAGCCATTGCTGAACGGAAAAGTGGTTCCGGAGGGGCTGGATTTCAATTTTATTCCTTTGGAGGTTGAGGAGACTTTCTGGCGCCAGTTGAGGCATCAGGAATTTGACGCTTCGGAAATGTCCATGTCCTCCTATACAATGGCCCGCGCCGCCGGAGATGACCGCTTTATTGCAATTCCGGTCTTTACATCTCGCTTCTTTCGCCATTCGTGCGTCTATATCAATGCGCACAAAGGCATAGAAAATCCCTCGGATTTAAAGGGGAAAATAATCGGCGTGCCTGAATATCAGATGACCGCCGCCTTATGGATCCGGGGAATTTTCTGGCACGAATACGGCGTGAGTCACACAGATGTCCATTGGCGAAGCGGAGGGGAGGAGACTCCGGGGCGTGTGGAAAAGGTGAAACTTCAACTGCCGGCTGAAATTGACTACCAGGCAATCCCTCCGGACAGGACTCTCTCCGAAATGCTCGATGCCGGCGATATTGACGCGCTCTTTACCGCCCGGGCGCCTTCCTGTTTCACCAACGGATCTCCCAATGTAAGGAGACTCTTTGAGGATTACGTGGAAGTGGAAAAGGCCTATTACCTGAAAACGAAGATATTCCCCATCATGCATACAGTAGTCCTAAAGAGGGCTCTCTATGAAGAGAATCCCTGGGTAGCGATGTCCCTATACAAGGCGCTCGTAACATCAAAAAACATGACCTTGGAAAACCTGCATAAGACCAATGCCCTGCACGCCATGCTGCCCTGGCTTGTCGCCCACGTCGAGGAGACAAAGAAAATTCTCGGAGACGACTGGTGGCCCTACGGGATAGACAAAAACCGGGAGACCATCGAGGCTATCTGCCAGTATTCTTTTGAACAGGGATTGTCGGCGCGCCGAATGACGATAGAGGAACTCTTTGCACCGGAAACGTTCGATGAGTTCAAGGTTTGAATAAATATTACTTAATGGGCAGCGATGTTCAATAACTAACTTTGAGGAGGGGAAAGGTGAGAAAAAAAGCAGGGCAGCCCGATGCGCAGTCGAAGAACGTGCCGCAGACATCACAAGCGGCCATCGCCCAGGTAGTTTTGGCCAACAGAATACTGGCAAACGAAGGCATCCTCGATGCCTTGGGGCACGTGAGTCTAAGAAATCCGGAAAACCCCAAAACCTTCTTTCAGGCCCGTTCCCTGTCGCCTTTGGAGGTAACCAAGGATGATGTTCTTGAGTTGGACCTTGAGGGGAACGTGCTGACGGATACCACAATGAGACCATACGGAGAGCGCGTGATCCACGCGGCAATCCTGAAGGCGCGCCCGGAGATGAACGCCGTTTTCCACGGCCACATAGCTGCGGTTATTCCCTTCTCCGTTACCGGGGTCCCCATCCAACCAGTAACCCATGTGGGGAGCTTTCTCTACCAGGGGGTGCCTGTTTATGATGATTATGAACCTGATTGCGGCATGCTGATCTCAACCGCACAGGAAGGCGCACGCATTGCTGAACACCTCGGGAAAAACAGGGTTCATCTGCTCCGCGGACATGGCTGCAATATCGTTGCTGAAAGCATGCCGGCCCTGGTGGCTTCCTCCATCTATTTGCGCGACAATGCCGCCGTCCAGTTGCAGTCCCTCATGCTGGGCAAAAAAATTAAATACCTCTCGGCAAAAGAGGCGAAACAGGCCATGGAAAAAGCGCTTTTCGCCTCTTTCCCCCTGGACCGGATGTGGGGGTACTGGACTGCCCGGGTAAAAAAGGCCATGCCGGAAATGAAATAATCATCAAAGACAGTCAGGAACTTGGCAAAAGCATGAGGGGCCAACCACCAAGTGATGAGGCAACAGATGTTTACTGAACGTTTCAAGGTAATTGCAATTGATCCAGCGGCATGCACCGGCTGCAATATATGTGTCGATATCTGCCCCATGGATGTCCTGGCTCCGAACGCGAAAAAGGGGCTGCCCCCCATCGTTGCCTACCCTGAGGAGTGCTGGTTTTGCGGCTGCTGCACGGAGCTGTGTCCCCAGAAGCTGAAGGAGGCCATCCGCGTGATTATCCCCCTCCCCATGCGGGTATCCGTATGGAAGGGAGCTAAGGAAACCAGCGATCAGCAGCGCTGAAATCAGACGATTATCAGGGCTCAAACTGAACCGGTTTAAAACATTGAACAGGGGAGGTAATTGCAAAACTCCCCATTCTTGTCATTCCCGCAACGATTCTGAGCGGGAAAGCGGAGCTTAATGTTCATAAAACGAAGTTTAATGTTCATAATCTGGTTCTAACTGCTTGAAAAACCATATTATGAACATTAAGCTTCGCTTTCCCGATATAGACATTATGAACATTAAGCTTCGCTTTCGGGAATGACAAATGGTTTTGCAATTGCCTCGGGGGAATGCGGGAGGGGATCACATGGTCTTTAGAAAGGATTTAATCACTCTTGAAACCGACCTCCTTGTGATTGGGGGAGGCCTCGCTGGGTGCATGGCCGCCATCAAAGGAAGAGAGCACGAGGTGAAGGCGCTCATCCTGGAGAAGAGTCACACCATCGCCAGCGGGCAGGCAGGCTCAGGCATTGACCACGTTTGGGGATATATCCCGCCGGTACACGAAAAGATGGGTTGGACCATCGAGGATCTCGTGGAAGACCATATGCAGGGGGTGGCCCATGGCTTTGGTCGGAGAGACCTCATCCGCTTCGTGTCTCGGGAGATTTATCCGCGCCTGCTCGACCTGGAGACTTTCGGCATCAAGATCAGGTATCAGGACAGTTCCCTGCCTGGCGGATTTCGCTTGGTGTACCAGTTTCACAGCGTACCCACCTCGTTGAATATCGACGGATATTTCCTCAAGAAAAGTCTCACCAGGGAGGCGAAGCGAAGGGGAGTCGAGATTCTCAACCGGGTGATGGTGACGGATCTGCTCTCCGAAAACGGAAAGGTCACGGGCGCCTTGGCTGTAGGCGCCCGTGACGGCAAAGTCTATCGAATCGCCGCCAAGAGCGTCATCCTTGCCGCGGGAGGAAAAACGGGGAGGCTGGGCCGGGAATCCACCGGCTGCGTCAGGTTTAACCTGCACCTGCCGGGGTCTCTCAGCGCTGACGGCAAGTCCTTGGCCTTCCGCGCTGGTCTGGCGATCATGAACATGGAATTTCTCGGGGCAAGACGTTACGGACTGGCCAACTACGAGACCGCCGGGAGGCCCCCCAGGAACTCGTGGCAACCCGCGGCGGCCATCGTCGATGCGCAAGGAAAAATCGTCGTTCCTAAAACCACCTTTTATGAGTGGGGGGATTTGGAAAAAGGATATCAGATAGATGCCGCCGCAACCAGAAGGCAGTGGCTTGCGCAAGGCGCCATCACCCCTCTGGGAATGCCATCGCGAATAGACCTGCTTGAGAAGGGACCGTACTATGTGGATTGCACGGGCGCCTCGGAGGAGGAGATCCGTTATGTGGAATGGGCACTTCAGAACGAGGGAAAGTGCAGGCAGCTTCTCAAATATCTGCAGGAGGAGGGCATCGACATAAGGAAGGACAGAATCGAGCTCGGCCTGGGGAGTCGGGAGTTGGGAAATTTGGCCGCCGCCGGTCTCATCGTGGATGGCAATATGGAGACGACCATGCAGGGTCTATTTGCCGCTGGGGACGAGGTGGGGGGAATTCCCTTCGGAGCCTCGTCTGCCGCTTTCACCACCGGCTGGCATGCGGGAGACATGGCCGGACAATTCGCCCGCACCCGGAAATCTCCGCTCCATACCGGGGAGGAGGCGCTTAGCCGGCTGCAAGACCTGTGCACAGAGATCATGAGTGACCGGAGGGGTTACAGTTGGAGGGAAGTTGAGGATAGCCTGCAAAACATCATGGACGCCTATTGTGCCGATGTGAAGACGGAGACCATGCTGGCAAGAGGTTTATCACGGCTTTTGGAACTGAAGGACGCTCCGCTCCAGGCCTCAAACCCTCATGACCTGACCCGGTGTCTCGAGGTAAAATCGCTCTTGGATAACGCGGAAATGATTTTCAGAACCTCCCTGGCCCGGAAGGAGAGCAGGGGAAAACCCTTCGGCTTTTACAGGTCAGACTTCCCGCAGCAGGATGATGCCAATTGGTATGCCTTATCCACCATCCAGAGGGTAAATGACGAATGGCGGATCTCCAGGATTCCCCTTGGCCCACAGGAAGCGGTTTCTGCGAATGCATAAATTGAGCGATACCCGGGATAGAAACATTGGGGAAACTGGGAAACGGCAAAAATCAAGGTAAATGGGCTCAAAAGCGAAGGGGACTGCTGGGGATACCCCTTGGGAGAAAAAGGATGATCCGCAAGATCGACGAAAAAGCATGCGTGGGTTGTGCCCTGTGTGCAATGCTCTGTCCGGGGGATGTGATCGTCATGGACAAGAGCGGGAAAGCCCGGGCCAAATACCCGGAGGACTGCTGGACATGCTTTAGTTGCGAGATGGCTTGCCCGGTCAAGGCGATCGACGTCCATCCCTTCCGCAGACCGAGGCCCATGGCATGGTAGGAAAACGGTTACTCCGTCATTAGTCAAAACAATGAATTGCACGGATTTACACGCACCTTTATCTGGGAAGGAACACCATGGATAAATCGCAATCATGGGAAGTCGTTGATACAGAAGTCCTCATAGTGGGAGGCGGTTTTGGCGGGCTCTGGGCCGCCCTGAGGGCTGCGGAATTGGGGACCTCTGTCACGCTCGTGGATAAATCATTCGCAGGCAAGTCAGGGCATTCCTTTCTCGCCGGGGGAGCCATGGTGGTCCTTCTCCCCGGGGACGATCCCGACCAATATCTCTATGACATCACACTGGGCAACGAGTGGCTTGTTGATCAGGAAATGGTAACCGCAGTCCTGGATGGTTCCTACGCGAGACTCAAAGACCTTGAATCATTCGGTATCCCTTTCCGAAAGCGCGGGGAGGAATACGTTTGGACCAGGGCCAGGGGCGCCCAGCATATCAAGAACCTCTGGCCGCAAAATGCCTCTGCTGCCGACGAAGTACTGGTACTCCGCAAGGTCGCCCTGGCGAGGGGTGTGAAGATCATCAATCATCTCTATGTCTATGACCTGCTCAAAGAAAGCGAAGGCCGGGTCTGCGGGGTTGCCGGAATCGGGGTAAAGGACCAAAAGAACTATTTAATTACGGCAAAAAGTGTGATCCTGGCAACCAATACCGGGAGCTATCGGGGCCATCATCTCGCCTGCGAACTTCAGGGTACGGGGCCTTTTATGGCCTTTGAGGCGGGGGCACAGATCAAGAACCCGGAATTCCATTATATCAATATCCGCCCCGCTAAGCATGAAATTGAGGGATCGGGAATCCTGCCGGCCATAGGGGCCAGGTGGAAAAACGCCAAGAATCAGCATTTCATGAAAAACTATGACCCGCTCCTGGAGGATAGGGCACCCGTTTTCAAGATCGTCATATCTGCCGCCAAAGAGGCCCTCAAGGGCAATGCTCCTATCTGTATCGACGTGGAGGGGATGACCGAAGAGGAAAGGGAAAAATTCCGTATTCTTCAAGTAAGCCATGGATGGATGCCCCTCCTTTTCCGGAAATGCGAAAGCGAAGAGGGGTATGACCCCTTGCGAGACAACATCGAATGGCAACCTGCGTATGAATGCAACAAACTGGGAATCCGGGCCGACGTGGACTGCAGAACCTCACTGAAGGGTCTTTTCGCCGCCGGCATGGCGAGAACTCTCGGAGTCAATCCCTTCACCGGCTGGTCTATCACTTCCTGCACGTGGTCCGGCTACAGGGCTGGCGAAAGCGCCGCTATGGCTGCGAAAAGCGTCTCCCTTAAACAGTTGGATTTCAAGTCCTTGATAGAAGCCAAAAAAAGATTTTTCCAACCCTTTGCCGTGGGAAAAGGCCATGACCCGGACCGGCTGGTTCACGAGCTTCAGAAAATCCTTTTCCCCGCCGATGTTCTCATCATCATGAGTGAGCCGAAACTTCAGGAAGCATTGGACCGTGTAATCAGGCTCAAGGAGGAACGACTGCCCTCTTTGCAGGCATCGGATGTGCGGGGTTTGATCAAGGCCAGGGAAACTCAGACAATGTGCATTTCCGCGGAGATGACTCTCCGGGCTGCCTTAATGAGGCAGGAAACCAGAGAGAGCATCTTTTACCGGGAGGATTACCCCCGGCCAGACAACGCTAAATGGCTGAAATGGATTTTTGTGGAAAAGGCAGCACCGGGTGAGATGCTCTTCACCACGGAGGCTGTCCCCATAGAAAGGTACAGATTTCAACCAGAGGGGCCAGAATGATATTCAAGCTTGCCGATCAGCTCTATGGTTTTGAGGTCTTTAATGGTCTTTTCCAGGGCTTCTTTCCCTTCCTTCGCTATTGCCGGGGATAGTCCCTTGATGCTGGTGCAGAAGAAGCATCTATCCCCTCCGAAAGATCAATAGCTTCGGACTACGGGCTCAAGTCCTGGACGCCCGGGATATTTTGCTGCAATATCAATTACAGCCGGGTGATCCAGTGCCATGAGATGTCCCCGGTCATGGACCAGCGTGTCCCCCACCCGAAAGGTTGCATTCATGATGTCGCCTGTGCAGTGCATCCAGTAGGGGTAAGCATCTGTGGGCGGCGGCGCCCCGATATGGACATGAATGTTGGAGCTGTGCGAATGCTCTATCAGGCGGTGGTAAAGGATGCTGGGGCACTGCTGCAGGCTCACATTTGCCTGTGGATGGACGCCGAAATGGAGGCAATTGAAACCGTAAACCTCATCGCCGAGACGCTCGTGCATGGAGACGAGAAACCGCTTCAGAGCCTCTGCCTCATCACCGCCTTCTATTCCGGTAATCCTTGAATTCTCAACGGTGATCCTGATAGCCTTACTGAAATAGGGCGAGATTCCTATATAACGCGACCACCAGCTTAGCATCCTGTCGAAAATGAAGATGCCGTTCACATCCCTTAACCGGATAGGCGGATGAACCCACTCCGGCCAGGGGCGATATGAATTAGATTCCTCACGCCGTATTGAATAGCTGGGAAACCAGGGGTGGTTAGGGTGTAAAGCGGGATTAATAAATCCTTCCAGGTGCGTACCGTTATCGTCTGTAATTTGCCATGCCAGCCCTTCTTGAAAAGGGATAGATGCCTGGTAGCGTATCTCGTTGACAAGTTCGTAGGGTGTCTGCGCCCAGGCAGTGCAGAGCAGCGGAGCAGTCACCGCAAAATTGCGCACAAGGACTACCTTTGTTTCCCATTGGTATTGTTTGAGTTCAACGAGCTCTTCAAAAACGATGTCGAAAGAGTTGTTAATCAACACATCGCAGGCCCCCATGGCGGCCTTGACGACAGGAGGAATGCGCCAGGCATGCGGTTTGGCAGGCTCATCAATCCAGAGCACCGATGTGTTGGCGCCCCGGTGCTGGACGGCAGCCTGAATCCAGGAGATAGCCGTTTCGTCAACGAGATTATCCCCTCCATGGAGTCCATCGATATGCGCCAGGACGACAACCTCTTGGCCTGCCTTTATTTTGGCGCAATTATCGAGCATATCATCGATAGCCACAGCCGCGCCCCTTGTAATCCCCAAGGCACTCATAACATGCACCCTCCCGCATTAAAAAAATCAAAATTTTTTATCATCAGCAAAATGATCATAAGGAAATTTCTTTTCTATATCGAAAATTTATCTGCTGTTTACCAAACATTTTTGTTGACATATTATTCTGTTCTACAGTATTTATTTATTAACAAGTAACGGGGTCAACACGCTCACGACATTATTACCAGGGAGTCGCTGGCCAACAATCTGCAGCGCCTTGGGCGAGAAAATTTTGGCAGAACAGCGGAAATATCGTGAAGCGGGTTTAATGACTTGAGCAGACATGTCGTTCACTAACCTCTGGTTAAGAAGCAGGCCGCGCCAGCTTGGGTGCAAGACGATAAATCATGCGTCGATTCTTAACGATTTAGAATAAAAGCAAATTAAATGCGCGCGTATTAAGGCAAACCTTTATATTAAACCATTGCACATAAACGGGAAGAATGTCAACAAAAAATGACAGTTCAATTTAAACCACTGAACGAGAAAAAGAACTTTGAGAAAATCGTTGACGTGCTGAAACAGAAGATTTTTTCGGGCGAGTTTCACTCAGGCGACCGTTTGCCTGTAGAGCGAGACCTGGCTGAGAAGCTCAGAGTAAGCCGTCTCTCGGTGCGGGAAGCCTATCGTTCCCTTGAATTATTCGGAATGGTGGAAATCCGCAGAGGCAATGAAGGAGGAGCATTTATCCGCACGCCGAACAGAAGCTCTATTATCCAGAGCGTGGGCGATCTATTCCGTTTTCAGGGCCTCACCCTGGAACAATGGACGGAAGCGCGCCTCCTGCTTGAACTGGACATTGCCAGATTGGCCATAAAGCGCGCCGACAAAAACGATTATGCGCGCCTGGAAGGTTTGATCGGAGAAGCTTATCAAAAGATCGAAGCCGGCGTCCCCGCCCATGAAGAACATATATCTTTTCACCGACGCTTTGCAGAAACCGCCCGCAACCCCATTCTCTTTACGGCATATAACTCGATGATGGGCCTTCTTTTGGACAGCCTGCTGGTCCTCCATGCCCCCTTGGAGCATGCTCAGAATGCTGCAGAAATTCACAGGCGCATTGTGGATGTCATGAAGGGCGGTGATTTCAGCCTGTTATCAGAGGTAATCGAAGAGCACGTCCGGGAGGCAGGCAAGCGGCTGGTTTATATTGCAAAATCATCTCCGCTCTTTAACGGGAATCTCTCGCAAGAGTAAGGCTTTGAGTATATTCGCCAGGGTTTTCGCCGCGCCGGCGATATCGCGCTGCGCCATTATTGCAGAAACAACGGCGACGCCGTCAATCCCGGTTTTCAGCGCCGCCTCAATGTTGCCCAAGCCAATCCCGCCGATCGCCACAACCGGGATCCTGACGTTTGCTTTGATTTTTGCCAATTCTGTAAGCGCTACCTGGTCGGCGTCTGTTTTCGTACCGGTTGGGAAAACCGCGCCGACCCCCAGATAATCGGCCCCCTGCGCCTCCAGCGCCAGCGCCTCTGCAAGCGTACAGGCGGAGGCGCCGACGATCTTTTCCCGCCCCAGAATCGCGTGGGCAATCGGAATGGACAAATCGTCAGAACCGAGATGCACCCCGTCAGCATCACAGGCAAAGGCGATGTCTATCCGGTCGTTGATGATAAACGGAATTCCGCATCTGTCCGTAACATCTTTTACCCTCTTCGCAATTTCCAAATATTCCCGCGACGAAATATACTTTTCGCGAAGCTGCACAGCGGTCGCCCCGCCCTGAATCGCCTCTTCGACGGCGTCCTCGAGACTTTTTTCCCCAAGCCAGCGGCGATCGGTCACCAGATACAGTGAATAATCGATTTTTTTTGTTTTCATGTCTGCCCCCTTAAATGCCCCCCTTTGAGGAATCGGGGATGATGTTTATCGGAGCCCCGTCATTTTCAGCCGCCGGCTTCCTCTCCCCGGTTATCTTTCCCTGCCGTGCGGACTCCAACAGCGTCATGGTGGCTTTACTCTCTATGCAATAAAAAGGCCGCCCCCAGAAGGGAAGCGGCCTTTTTTCAATAGAACGTCCGGCTCATTTCCCTCCGCAGGCATTACCCTGATCAGGTCAAGGGTTGCCGGAAGCCCGGTATCTCAGTCCTTATGGACACCCCTAACGAGCAAAAATGTTTAATCAGCGCGGTACATTGTCCGCGCTGAAGAAATTTTGTCAAAAAACGATACCGTTACCGGCAGCTGGAGCAGACCATCAGCTCTTCTACTGGCACGCCGGTCCGCCCGCTTATGTACTGAAGCTGATCCTCGGGGGCAAAGTAACGGCCGCAGACCTTGCAGACCGCCATCTTGAAGTCCCGCCCCCAGATCGTGCGGACATCCCCGGCAGGGGAGGTAAGCATCTCTATTTCCCCCGTCGGGCAGACATAGGAGCAGGCGCCGCAGCCGATGCAGACATTGGAAGGCTCGTGAAACGGCGTGCAGACATTCTTTTGCGGGCCGCGGGAGGAAAACCCGATCGCGCTCACTCCGACGATCTTCTCGCATGTCCGGACGCATAAGCGGCAGAGCACGCATTTATTTCCGTCCTCGCTCGCTTTAAACCGCGGCTCGGGGCTGATCCCCATATTCTCCGCCATCTTTGCAAGCTGCTCCGATTCCGGGGCGCGGGCAAGAAGGAGCTGGATCACCGTGCGCCGAACATTCATCACCCGCTCGCTTGCAGTGTTGACAACCAGTCCCTCGGCAACCGGGTAGAGGCAGGAGGTGACAACCTTCGTTCTGCTCCCCTCCCCTATTTCCACGCTGCAAAGACGGCACGCCCCCGACGGCTCCAGAGATTCATGGTGGCACAATGTCGGGATAACTATGCCATTTTGTCGGGCAACATCCAAAAGGGTCTGCCCTTCCTCCGCTTGAATCTTTTTGTTGTCTATCGTCAGATTAACCATTTTTTCTACCTTTACCTCACGATGATCGCATCAAATTGGCAGCTTTCCTTGCAGGCGCCGCATCTCGTGCATTTATCAGGATCGATTTTGTGGGCCTGCTTCTTTTCGCCGGTCGCGGCCCCCACGGGACATACCTTCGCGCACAGGGTGCAGCCGGTACACTTTTTTGGGTCAACGCTGTACGTGATGAGCGACTTGCAGACACCCGCGGGACAGCGTTTTTCCTTGATATGCGCCTCGTACTCGTCACGGAAGTAACGGATCGTGCTGAGTACCGGGTTCGGGGCGCTGGTGCCGAGGGCGCACAGGGCGCCGTCCTTGATGCTGGCCGCAAGCGACTCGAGCAGCTCGATATCGCCTTCCCTGCCCTTCCCTTCGGTGATATCCACCAGGATTTCTTTCATCCGCTGCACGCCTTCCCGGCAGGGAACGCACTTGCCGCAGGATTCATTGGCCAGAAAGTTCGTAAAGTAGCGGGCCAGATCAACCATACAGGTGCCTTCATCCATGACGATCATGCCGCCGGAGCCCATCATGGAACCGACTTTGGTAAGTTCGTCATAGTCAACCGGCATATCGAGATAAGCCTCTGGGATGCAGCCGCCGGATGGCCCGCCGGTCTGAATCGCCTTGAATTTCCGGTTATTGAGAATACCGCCGCCAATATCGAAGACTATCTCGCGCAGCTTCGTTCCCATCGGCACCTCGACGAGGCCGGTATTGTTGATCTTGCCAACCAGCGAGAATATCTTCGTCCCCTTGCTGTGGTCGGTGCCGATCCCGGCGTACCAGTCGCCGCCGTTGTTGATGATAAACGGGACATTCGCCCATGTTTCCACGTTGTTGAGGTTTGTCGGCTTGTCGTAGAGCCCCTTTTCGGTGGCGTGGACATACTTGGCGCGCGGCTCGCCCGCCCTGCCCTCCAAAGAGGCAAACAACGCCGACGACTCGCCGCAGACAAAAGCGCCGCCGCCGCGATTCACCTTCAGGTCGAAGGAAAAACCACTGCCCAGAATGTTCTCGCCGAGGAGGCCAGCCTCCCGCGCCTGCTTGATCGCAATATTGATATTCTCAACGGCGAGCGGATATTCGTTGCGGACGTAGACATATCCCTCGTTCGACCCGATCGCATAGGCGCCGATGATCATCCCTTCCAGAACAAGGTGGGGGTTGCCTTCGAGCAGGCTGCGATCCATATAGGCGCCGGGGTCTCCTTCATCGGCGTTGCAGATCACATACTTGGGAGTCCCTGCCGCCTTGCTGGTCTCTTCCCATTTTCGGCCTGCCGGGAATCCTCCGCCGCCCCGCCCTCGCAGGTTCGCCGTTACGACCTCCCGGATGATCTCCCCGGGCTTCATCTTAAGTGCCTTGGCAAGGGCGCTGTAACCGTCAACAGCAAGATAATCCTCCATTTTTTTCGGATCGACCTTGCTGTTCATGCCGAAGACAGTTCTGGTCTGCCGCTTGTAGAACGGGACCTCATCCTCGTGGACATACTTCTCGCCGGTCTGGGGATTGGCATACAGCAGATTATCAATTATCTCCCCCTTCAGGAGCGTTTTTTCAATGATATCGCCCACGTCGCTAACGCCCACGTGCTGGTAGAAAATATTCTCCGGGGCAAGTATCACCATCGGCCCCCGCTCGCAGAAGCCGTGGCAGCCGGTCTTCCGAAAGTCGATTTTTACGGAGAGCCCGCGGCGGTCAAGCTCCTCGCGAAAGGCATCGGCCACGCTCATTGCCCCATGAGCAAGACATCCCGTGCCCACACAGATCGTAATGCGCTGCTGTTGGGAATCACGGGCGGCTTTGATTTTCTCCTGTAACTCTTTCAATTCACCGAAGGATTTAATTTTGCTCGTCATTGTATTTATACCTTCTTCCCTATTTTCTTGAGGAGCTTTGTCGATTTGGCGATGTTCATTTCCCCGTGATACTCGCCATCCACCACAACAATCGGCCCCAGGGCGCAAGCCCCGAGACAACCAACCGTCTCGAAAGAGAACTCTTGGTCCTCGGTCGTTTCGCCATCCTTGATCCCCAGCAGGGTGGTGATGTTGCTGGCGATAAACTCGGCGCCGCGCACATGACAGGCGGTGCCCATGCAGAGACTGATATGATGGCGGCCCTTCGGCTTCAGGCTGAAAGCCTTGTAAAACGTCGCGACTTCGTACACCCGGCTTACCGGAACGCCAAGATTAGCGCTAATTGCCAGCAGGGCATCCTTGGCAAGATAACCGAATTCCTTCTGGACGTCCTGCATGATGGGAACCAGGTAACTTCGGTCCCCGCCGTAACCTTGCACGATCTCCTTTACCTTTTCTTCCATTATCCTTCTACCTCGTCTATTATTTCCGAAGACACGTTCCGCTTGCTGCGGGCTTCGGGAAGAAGTCCCCTCCCCGCGGCCGCTATTTTTATGAACATTAAGCTACGCTTTATGAACATTAATCTACGATTTCACCTGTTCCCTGATCTCAGCGTGGGACTTGGAGCTCTCTATCTTGATCTTGAGCATCTCCCACTCGATATCGATTCTTTCCTGAATGACCTTTATCTGATCCGGGGTTACATGTCGGAATCGTCCCTGAGTCTTCATGTAATCCGCCACCGGCCGCCGTTTTTCCGGCACCGGCATGGTGAAACGGTACTTTCCGTCCTCAACCTCGTAAATGGGAAAAACCCCTGTCTCATAGGCAAGGCGGCCAAGTTGGATGCTCGTTTCCGACGGCGAGCGCCATCCTGTCGGGCAGGTAACCAGACAGTGGATGTACGCGGGACCCTTAACCTCACGGGCTTTTTTTACCTTGTTCATGAAATCGATCGGGTAGGCCGGCGAAGCCGTCGCCACATAGGGAATATTGTGCGCCACCATGATTTCCGTGACGTTTTTCTTCCAGACCTGATTGCCGGGGATTTTCTTGCCCGCCGGCGATGTCGTTGTCGAGGCCATAAACGGCGTCCCGCTGGAACGCTGGATGCCCGTATTCATATACGCCTCGTTGTCGAAGCAGACATAGAGCATATCGTGACCCCGCTCCATCGCCCCGGACAACGCCTGAAAACCGATGTCCATCGTCCCGCCGTCGCCGCCGATCGCAACGGATTTTACCCTTTTGTCCGGAATCTTTCCCTTGCGGCGCAGAGCCGTCAAGCCTGCCTCCACGCCGGAGCCAACCGCCGCGGCGCACGGAAACGCCACGTGTATCCAGGGGAGCCGCCAGGCTGTCGTGGGATAGAGGCTGGAGATAACCTCCATGCAACCGGTCGCATTGGTGATGACGGTATCCCTGCCCAAAGCCTTGCACATCAGGCGAATAGCCAGCGCCTCGGCGCAGCCTTGACAGGCGCGATGACCGGCACTGAAGAACTCCTCCTTGCTTACCAGCTTCGGGGCATAGAGATCAAAGTTTTCTATAATCAAAGGGCTGTTCGCTGCTTTATTCATTATCCCCTCACTCCATAAAATTCATAAGGTTCGGAAAGCTTCCCCGCGGCCGCCCTCTTTACCATATCAACAAAATCAATAACCTGTATATCCCGGCCGCCCAGCCCGATGATGAAATTCACTACAGCGGGGCGAGCAGGCTCATCATAAAGAGCGGAGCGGATTTCGGAAAAAACCGGCCCTCCCGGCCCGCCGAAAGATACCGCCCTGTCCATAACGGCAACCACCCGAATTCCCTTTACCGCCTTTTTAAGGTCTTCAAAAGGAAAGGGGCGCCACAGTTTGATCTTTACAAGACCAGCCTTTATTCCCTGCTGGCGCAGCTCGTCAACCGCAACCTCCGCGGTTTCCCCCATCGATCCCATCGTTACCATGGCCACGTCGGCATCTTCGGTCCGGTAAGTCTGCACCGGCTCATATTTGCGGCCGAACAGCTCTTCCCATTCCTTCCATACCTCCTTGATAACCGTGAGCGAGTTGACCAGGGCCGCGTCCTTTGACTTCTGCGCTTCCGCGAAGATCTCCGGCATCGCGAGGGTTCCCATCGAAACAGGCTTGTCCGGGTGCAGGGTCGCATAGGGGACATAAGGCGGCAAAAAACGATCCACCTCCTCCTGATCGGGCATAAAGAGCGGCTCGACCATGTGGGTGAGCTGAAAGCCGTCCATCATTACATCAACAGGCAACATCACGTCGCGGTGTTCGGCAACCTTGTAGGCCTGAATAACCATGTCCACCGCTTCCTGGCCGTTTTCCGAAAAGAAGGTGATCCAGCCGGTATCCCGCATCGGCATGATATCGCTGTGATCGTTCCAGATATTGATAGGGGAGGAAACTGCCCGGTTTGCCACGATCATGACGATCGGCAGCCTCATCCCCGAGGCAATCGGCATAATTTCGCTCATGTAGAGGAGCCCTTGGGAACTGGTTGCCGTGATCACGCGCGCGCCGGTCCCCGAGGCGCCGATAGCGGCGCTGAGGGCGGAATGCTCGCCTTCCACAGTGATAAAAGAGGCATCTACCCGTCCATCGTTGACGATATCGGAAAGATGCTCGGCAACGTGGGACTGAGGCGTGATGGGATATACGGCTGCCACCTCAAATCGGCACAGGGCGGCCGCCTCCGCCGCTGCAATTGCGACTTCAATTCCTATTCTTTTTCCCATTCCTTACCCCTCCTCATCCGCCATTGCAATGGCGCCTGTCCAGCACTCTTTCGCACAGATGCCGCACCCTTTGCAGTAGTCCAGATTGGCCTCAAAAAACCCGTCGGCATCTTCGGTTATGCAACCTTCAGGACAGTATATGTAACAAAGACCACACTTTATGCATTTAACCTTATCCCAAAGCGGGCGTTTCGCCCGCCAGCTTCCAGTATGATACTCCGAGGCGCTCCCCGGGCGGAAAACCATGCAGCCTGGGTTGATCTCCTGCCATGTTTCAGGCCATTTTTTGTCTGACATCGTGATACCTCAAGAATTATTTTTATCCTTCGTTGATAACCCTGACCTCTTCGTAGGCGCGCTTCGCGGCGGTCTGGTTTTTTACCGCTATTCTGCCGAATCTTTTCTTGATGGGCTCTTCGAGCGCGGACATCTTCACCACTCCGGTAATTTTGACTACGGCGCCAAGCATAGTCGTATTGGTAATGGGAACGCCCAGTTCCTCCCGCGCGATCCCGATGGCATCGCAAACAGCGATTTTACCTTCGAATTTGATATTGGCCCGGAGTTCTTCAAGACTTTTGGTCGTGTTGATAATCAACACGCCCGATCGCTTCAGCCCTTCCGCGACATCCACCATCGCAATCAGGCTTTCGTCAAGCACCACGACAACATCCGGGTTGTAGATTCCCGAACGGATTTTTATCTGCTTCTCATCCACCCGGTTAAAGGCGGCGACCGGCGCCCCGCGTCTCTCCGGACCGAAACTGGGGAACCCCTGGGCGAATCTTCCCTCGCCAATGGCCGACAGCGCCAGCAGTTCCACCGACGTTACCGCTCCCTGACCGCCTCTCCCATGCCATCTGATTTCTAACATTCGTCAAATCTCCCGTGTTAATTGGCTTTTTAAAATATCGGGCTGTCCCATATAATACTTGGCAAAATCTGTCAACAGCCGATTCATGTATTTCGCCTGAATTCGAGGCTCTTGGCAAGCGTCATCTTGTCCGTGTAGCGAAGGTCCCCCCCCATGGGAATGCCAAAGGCTATCCGGCTTACCTTAATATCCCGGTCTCTCAGCAGCCGGGAAATCAGCAGAGCGGTCGCCTCTCCGGATGTATCGGGATTGGTTGCCAGGATAACCTCTTTGATCGGCTGCCGGGAAACGCGCTCCAGCAGTTCCGCGATGCGCAGCTTGTCCGGCCCTATCCCGTCAAGCGGAGAGATCGCGCCGTGGAGGACATGATAAACCCCATGATACTCGCCGCTCCCCTCCAGCGCAATCAGCGAATCCGGATCCTCAACAACGCAGATGAGCGACTGATCGCGCCGCTGATCGGCGCAGATACCGCAGAGTTCCCCTTCCGCCAGATTGAAACAGGCGGAGCAGAAACGGATCTTGCGCTTGACATCGAGCAGACTCTCGGCAAAGAAGCGGACCTCCTCCTCCGAGGAGCGCAGCACATGGTTAGCCAGACGCGCCGCTGTCTTCTCGCCTATTCCGGGAAATTTGGCAAACTCTTTGATAAGGTTCTGTATGGGAAGTGCATAGCCTGACATGGAGCACCCTATGCCAGACCCGGGATCTGAAGACCGCCGGTTATCTTGCCCATCTCAGTTGCAGCGAGCTCCTGCGCCTTGCGAACCCCTTCGTTTACCGCCGCAACTATCAAATCCTGAAGCATCTCGACATCTTCTGGATTTACGACCTCTTTTTCGATCTTCAGCGAAAGAATCATGAACCTGCCGTTGACGGTGACCGAAACCATCCCGCCGCCCGCTGTTGCGTCCACGGTCCGTTCAGCCAGCTCCTCCTGCAGTTTCATGACGTTTTCCTGCATCTTCTTGGCCTGTTTCATTATGTTCCCAAAATTCTGCACCGATTTTACCTCCTTGCCTCCTGAAATAAGTTCTTCAAAATACCAGCCCCCACCAAAGCGACCAAGTTTTCTTTTTCGAGCGGGCGCCTTTTCAGCGCTCGGAGCGGTCATCCTGATCCAGGTCCTCATCCAACGGCGGCATCTCGGAAAGGGCTGCGGCAACCTCTTTATCGCGCACTTTCACTTCCTTTACCTCCGCGCCGGGAAAGACATCGAGAATCTTCCGAACCAGCGGATGAGAGAGCGCCTCACGCCGGATTTCCCTGTTGTGATTATTTTTTTCCGCCAGGTTATTTCCCTTGGGCGCGTTTCCCCCGTTTGCCGATATGACAGTTTCTATCTCCAGCTTTGTTTCCCTTTGCCAAAACTGCCGGCAGTAACCGGCCAGTTTATCCTTGCGCTTAACAACATCGTTGTAGAAAAGGTACCCTTTTTCAAAACCGATCCGGAGAATCCCCTCTTCGCAGCAAAGGCATTGACCCTGCTGGAGCTTTGCGGAAAGGGCAGGTTCATGCTCTTTAAGGAACTCCCTGAAGCCTTCCCATCCCTTCCCCACATTCAGACCTCCACCTGCCTGCCCGGCGTTCGGGCTTGGCATAATTCCTTCTCTTTCATCACCCGCAACACCAACGCCATAGGCAGGGCGCTCCTCCCTTGCGGCCGGCGCCGAGGGTGAACCATATCTTTCTGCAAGGGCTCCCCCGCGGGCCTCCCTGCGCGGGGAAGAAACGGCGCCAATCTTTTCTGTTCCTCCGCCCAGGCGAATTTCCAGCCCTTCCATCCTCTCAATGAGCGCTTCCAGCGGGATGATCTTTTCCAGATATGCCATCCGGCAGAGCACCGCCTCCAGATTCAGGCGGGGGTTCTGACTCCGGCGCACATTCTCCTCCTCGGCCATCAGCAGCTCCAGGAGGCGCTGCAGGGTTCCCGCTTCCTGCCCCTCGGTCTGCTGTCGCAGGCGAGCCGTCTCTTCCATGGGGATGTCGATCAGGGCGTCGTTGTCGTTTACAATTTTCACGAGCAGCAGGTTGCGGAAATGGTTCAGCAGGGTTTGATAAAAATAACGCATATCGAGGCCGTAATAGTAGGCCTCGTCGATGATTTTCAGACAGCGGCCGGCATCCCTGGCCAGCACCGCCTCGGATAAAGCCAGCAGAAAGCGGCGATCGGAACGGCCGATAATTTCCTCTACCGCCTCATCTTTGATCGCGCTGCCCGCGTATGAAATAACCTGATCGAAGATGCTCTGGGAATCGCGCAGACTGCCATCGCCCGCCTCGGCAATCCAGGCAAGGGCGCTGTCGCTGACGTCGATAGTTTCCGTGGCCGCTATCCATCGGAGATTTTCTTTGATCTGCTTCTGGGAAATCCTTCGGAAGTCGAAACACTGACAGCGGGAGCGGATCGTGGCCGGCACCTTGTTCGTCTCTGTGGTCGCGAAGATAAAAATAACATGAGCAGGAGGCTCCTCCAGGGTTTTAAGCAGCGCGTTAAACGCCTCCCTGGTGAGCATGTGCACCTCGTCGATGATGTAAATCTTGTAGCGGCCGGAAGCGGCGGCGAATTTGACATTTTCCCGCAGTTCGCGAATTTCGTCTATCCCCCGGTTGGAGGCGCCGTCTATTTCCCGGACATCGATGGCGTTTCCGTTCGTGATTTCCCGGCAATGGACGCATTCGTTGCAGGGCGTCGGGGTCGGCCCGGTTTCGCAGTTAAGGGCCTTCGCGAGTATCCGGGCAACCGACGTCTTGCCTACCCCGCGTGGCCCGCTGAAGAGAAAGGCGTGGGCAATGCGATTTTGGGAAACCGCATTTTGCAGCGTCCTGACGACGTGCTCCTGCCCTGTTACCTCTTCAAATTTCTGGGGGCGGCACTTTCGTGCCAGAACGCGGTATTCCTGCACAAACGCTCCTGTAAAAAAACGGATGAATAGGGATAGCCGGGTTTATCCGCAGCACACGCCGGTGACTGCTGCCGCTGCTTCCTTCCGGACCTGACGGGGTTAACAGGCCGCCGTCGCACGGGACCCGGCTATCTTTCTGGCAAGAAGGGGCCTGGAAGCCCCTTGATTATCATGGCGGAGAGAGCGGGATTCGAACCCGCGGTACACCTTTGTGGGCGCACACACGATTTCCAGTCGTGCTCCTTCAGCCGCTCGGACATCTCTCCATGTTTTTCCCGGCCAATAATTTTGCCCTTATATGAGCTTAACAATCTGTCTGTCAAGAAATTTGTCGCTGCCGGGCAGCCGTGCTGTAAATTGTAGTCATAGTGAGAATAAATATTACTCTGACCCCAATTTACAATTTACCGAAAAAAGGTTTTGCTTTTTTGTCCTTTTGTGGCATATTCCCCCGCCGACAATTGTTGCTGGATATAAAATAAGCTGAATAACAACAATATTTTTAAGCACATCTAAATGATGTAGATGCATATATGCGTTATCCGTTTTGATCGTTCGTTGAACCTGTTAGGCATGGTGGTAAACAAACCTTAAAAAACATGACGGGAGAATTAGCATGGGATTACAAATGAGCGCTGTGGAAATTATTGCAATAATCATCTTTCTGGCAACAATTACAGTAGTTATCACGGGTTGGTTCGACAGCGTGATCGCGGCTCTCCTGGGAGTCGTGGCCATGATCTGTTTCGGGGTCATGACGGACATCGACGCCTTCAAGTTTGTCGATTGGAACGTGATCGCCATCCTGCTTGCCATCTGGACCATCTCCGGATTTTTCGGAAGATCAGGCGTTCCCGCGTACCTGTCAGCCGTCGTGTTGAAGCTGTCCCGCGGTAATGTTCCACTGTTTGTAGTCAGCGTCGGCGCCCTGGCAGGCCTCGTTTCGATGCTCATTGATAATGTTGTGGTCGTCCTGATGTTCGCCCCTGTCATCTTCCATGCCTGCCGGCGCTTCAAGCTTCCCGCCTTCGGGCCAGTTCTTTTCATGGGACTCTGCGCGAATTTCATGGGAACAGCGATGCTTCTGGGAGATCTGCCCCCGCAGATGCTCCACAGTGTTGCCAAGATTGAGTTCTCGGGTTTTATCTGGTTCATGGGAAGGCCCTCTTCCTTTTTCATCCTGCTGATTGCCTATATCATCACCTGCGCCTTCTTCTACTGGAAATTCAAGAAGGACTTCTCCGCGATCAAAATGGATATCTCTTCCATGGAAAATGAGAACCCCCTTGATTACATCAAGGATAAGCCCTTCGCGATAATCTCCTGCGGAATTTTTATTCTGACCATCCTGGCCATGGCCTTCCGGGAGAAATTTGGTTTTCACCTGGGGTTCATCGCCATGTGGGGCGCTCTGGCCAGCATCCTGTTTTTCACGATTTTCAAGGATCGCTTCACAGTGGAAATCCCCGATGTTGAGGAAATCCTCAAGGAACTCGACTGGCGCGCCATTTTCTTTTATGTCTCACTGTTTGCGCTGGTCGGCGGCCTTGATCACGCCGGCGTGATCAAGGTTATCGCGGCGGCGATTACCCCGATGATCAAAGAGAGTCTGGTAGTAGGCAGCTCTGTCGTTTACTGGGTCACGGCGCCCATCGTGGGTTTGGTCGAGCACGACGCCTACATCCTGACGATGCTTTATGTCATTCGCGACCTCGGCGCCGAGGGGATAAATCCCTGGCCTCTTTACTGGATGCTGCTTTGGGCGGGCACGCTGGGAAGCAACCTGACGATAGCCGGCGCCCCCGCCTTGTTCGTCGCAAAAAATCTCGCCGACAAAGAAGACCAGCGCCGGAGCACTTTGAAGGAGTTTTTGAGCATCTCTACGCCTTATGTGCTGATTTCCCTCCTTTCCTGTTACGTGCCCGCAATGCTCGTCTGGGTGCTGCCGTTTGCCAAATAGTCTTTCTGAAAAGTTTTATAGTATTTTGATCTTGACAGGAGGAGACAACTGATATAGATGTTGCATCCCAAAATATATGAAGGAGGAAGTTTTTTTGGCTACACATAAATCTGCTGAAAAAAGAGACAGGCAGGACGTTAAACGTCTTGAACGCAACAGGGCGGTTAAAGCGAGCGTTAAAACCGCGATCAAGGCCGCGAGGGAAAACATCGGCGCGGGTAACGGCGAAAAGGCTGCGGCTTCTTTGGCAAAAGTCATTCCCGTTATCGCCAAAGCGGCGGCCCGGGGGACGATTCACAAAAACAACGCCGCCCGCAAGATTTCCCGCCTGACCAAACTCGCAAACGCCGTTAAAGCCTGATTTTTAGAAATTTGACATCATCATCTGATACGCCCTCTCGGCTGAGTCCCCCGCCAGTTTGAGAAGGGCGTTTTTTCTGTTTTTTTCCGTCAAGGCCATGTTGGCGACAAGGTAATCGCCTGTCCCAGTTACCGCCCGGTTTTCCCAGATGAGGCGGCCGCTGGCCCGTTCTTCAAAGATAACTGACATCCCGACAGTCATCCGTTCTTCCGCCGCAAGGTTTGATGACTTGTAGGAAAGGGGCGAGATCTGAATGCTGTTGACGCTCCCTCGGCAGATAACATCTGCTTTGTCCCTGCTTTCAGTCAGTTGAAAACGGCCCTCCTGCACAAAGCGATTGATAAACGCGCTGCGAACGATGTTTCCGGCATAGGCCTCGCTCGTTTTATTGACAAATCCCTCCACAAAAAAGGTCCGCAGATGCGGGAGGTTCACTTCCTCTCCACCCGGAAAATGGTATCCGCAACCGGCCAAAATCAACAAGGCCAGGAATATCAGGAAGCTGTTTCTAACAATCCGGGGGAAAATATTCACTGTTGCGAACCTCATGGCGGCTGTTTTCTACCCTGCGACTACGATGTTTACCAACTTCTTCGGCACATAAACCACCTTGACGATTTTCTTGCCGCTGGTAAGGCCGACAATCCGCTCCTCGGCAAGGGAAAGCGATTTGATTGCATCTTCCTCCTCATCGGCGGCCACGGTTATCCGGCTGCGCACCTTGCCGTTGATCTGAAGCACGATCGTGATTTTTTCCTCGGAGGCGACCCCATGATCGAACTCAGGCCAGGCTGCGTCTAAAAGCGGCCCCTTTCCCCCGATCATGGCCCAGAGCTCTTCCGTGACATGGGGGACAATCGGGGCAAGGAGGGTAATGACCGCCTCCACCGTCTCCCGGACAACGGCAAAGCCCGTTTGATCATCTTTGGGAGGCCGCGGCAATTGATACAGGGCATTGACCAGTTCCATTACGGAGCTGATCGCGGTGTTGAAATGGAATCGCTCTTCAATATCGGCGGTCACCTTGCGGATCGTCTGATGGGTCTTGCGGCGCAGCGCCTTGAGCTCCCCTGCAAGCGGCTGTTTCCCGTCGAACGGCTTGACATCCTTGATATCATCGAGATAATCGCCGATGATTCTCCATATCCTGTTGAGGAAACGGAAACCTCCCTCCACCCCCTGGTCGCTCCATTCGAGATCCTTCTCCGGGGGCGACGCAAAAAGGCAAAAGACCCGTACCGTATCGGCGCCGTAGGTGTTGATCAGGTAATCGGGATCGACGACGTTCTTCAGCGACTTCGACATCTTTTCCGTCTTGCCGATTGCCACATCCTGGCCGCAATGGGTGCATTTTCCTTCCTTGACCTCTTCGGGGAAAAGATAGCCGTGCGTCGGGCAGCGCATTGTCTCCTTGCAGACCATTCCCTGGGTCAGCATGTTGGTGAACGGTTCGTCAACGCCCACTACGCCGAAATCCCTCAGCATCTTCGTATAGAAGCGTGAGTAGAGCAGGTGCAGGATCGCGTGCTCTATCCCACCTATGTACTGATCAACCGGCATCCAGTAGTCTATTTTTTTTCTGTCCAGCCCCGGTTTGACGTCATGATCGGCGCTGCAGAACCGCTCAAAATACCAGGATGACTCGACAAAGGTGTCCATCGTATCGGTTTCGCGCCGGGCCGGTTTGCCGCAGCGGGGACAGGTCGTTTCGACAAAAGACTGGTGCTTGGCAAGGGGAGAGCCTCCCTCGCCGCTGAATTCCACATCCATCGGCAGCACCACCGGTAGCTCCTCCTCTGGCACCGGCACAACCCCGCAATCTGCACAGTTGATCATTGGGATCGGGGCGCCCCAGTAACGCTGGCGGGAGATTCCCCAGTCCCGCAGGCGGTACTGGATCGTCTTTTTGCCCCGGCCGAGCCCCTCCAGATGAGCGGCAATCGCCTCAAGAGCCGAGCGGTTCCCCATTCCGTCAAAATGGCCGGAGTTCACCAGCACGCCGTCCCCGTCGTAGGCCTCCGTCATTGTTTGAACGTTCAGTGTGCGATCCGGGGGCTGGATGACAACGATCAGCGGCAGGTCATATTTTCGGGCAAATTCGAAGTCGCGCTGATCGTGGGTAGGAACGGCCATAACGCAGCCGGTGCCGTAATCGGCCAGAACAAAGTTTGCCGCATAGATCGGCATCTTTCGTCCTGTGACGGGGTTCAGGCAGTGGCTGTCCAAAAAAACGCCCTCTTTTTCGTAGTAGTCAGAGGTGCGCATCTTCTTGTCCTGCTTCTTTATTTTCTCAACAAAAGCGAGCACCGCCGCTTCATTCGGCTTGCCGTGGGCCAGCTCAAGAACCAGTGGATTCTCCGCCGCGACAAGCATGAACGTGGCGCCGTAAATGGTATCCTGGCGGGTAGTAAATATCTTGATCTCGCCGTCGCCTTCGGCCATCGGGAAAGAGGCCTCGCAACCGTAGCTTTTGCCGATCCAGTTTTTCTGCATCGCCATCACCCGCTCCGGCCAGCCGGGAAGCTTGTCGCAGTAATCAAGCAGCTCCTCGATATAATTGGTAATCCGGAAAAACCACTGTTTCAGATACCGCTCATTAACCTCGGAGCCGCAGCGCCAGCAGCACCCGGACTCGACCTGTTCATTGGCAAGCACCGTCTGACATTGCGGGCACCAGTTCACGGTGGAGTCCTTCTGGTAGGCAAGTCCTTTTTCGTACATCCACAAGAAGAAGAGCTGCTCCCATTTGTAGTATTCCGGCTCGCAGGTCGCCAGCTCCCGGTCCCAATCATAGCTGAAACCCATTCGCTTCAGTTCCCGCTTCATGTTTTTTATATTGTCGTGCGTCCAGACGGAAGGGTGGATGTTGCGTTCGATGGCGGCGTTCTCCGCCGGAAGGCCGAAGGCGTCCCACCCCATCGGATGGAGAACGTTGTAGCCCCGCATCCGCTTGTACCGGGCCACGACATCGCCGATTGTGTAGTTGCGCACATGGCCGATATGGATCCGCCCGGAGGGATAGGGAAACATCTCGAGCAGATAGTACTTCTTTTTATCAGGATCTTCCGTTACCTTGAAGAGCTGCTCATCCTCCCAGCTTTTTTGCCACTTCTCTTCTATTTCCTTGGGATTGTATTTTATTTCCATCAAATCGCTCCGATAAATATGTCAATTCCCGCCTTCGCTGCCGCCCGCTTCGTTTTTGCCGGGCAATTTTTCGTAGAGGGCGTCCAGAATGCCATTAATGAACGACCCCGAATTTTCCGAGCCATAGATCTTGCCGAGATCAATGGCCTCGTTCAACGCCACCTTCGGCGGGACCTCGGGGCAAAACAGCAGTTCATAAATGGCCATCCGCAGGATGCTCTTATCGACGCGCGACATCCGGCCAATTGACCAATTCTCGGAATTGCCGCTGATCAGCCTGTCGATTTCCAGCCGGTTTTTCCAGGCGCCTTCGACAAGCTCATTGGAAAATCTTCTTATTTCTTCCGACATTTCTCCGGAGGCATTGTCAAAATTGGCCCAAAAAAGGGCAATCGCATCGCCCAGCTCGCCCTCATGGGTGTCTAAACCATAAAGAATTTGAAGCGCTATCTCCCTTGACTTCCGCCTTTTGTGCATTCGTTCCTCTAACTTAGCTGGTCTGGTCCGAGAAATCTGTATAACTGGTTCAGACGGACAGGTTTCTGAACAGATCAACCATTTCTATGGCAGACATGGCTGCATCCCAGCCCTTGTTTCCCATCTTGGCGCCGGCTCGTTCAATGGCCTGCTCGATGGTGTCCGTGGTCAGAACTCCAAAGGAAATCGGCACTTCCGTCTCCAGACCGACCATGGCGATTCCTTTGGCAACCTCGGAACTTATGTACTCAAAATGGGGGGTGGCGCCCCGGATGACGGCGCCCAGACAGATAACGGCGTCGTATTTGCCGCTTTTTGCCATCTTTTTTGCGGCAAGCGGCAATTCAAAGGCGCCGGGCACCCGTACGATCCTTATATCCTTTTCCTCCCCGCCCGCTCTTGTAATTGCGTCTATCGCCCCATCAATCAGGCGAGCGCTGATAAAATCGTTGAACCGACTGGCCGCGATTCCAAATCGCATTCCCTTTGCAACTATCTTTCCCTCAATAATTTCCGGCATCTTTCTTCTCCTTTGCATAGGAAAGGTTTCTTTCTACAACTCCAGAATATGTCCCATCTTGTTTTTTTTGGTCTGAAGATATTTAATATTATTGTCATTCGGCTTTATCTCGATCGGCACCCGTTCGGTGACGGTGAGTCCGTATCCATCAAGACCGACGATCTTTTTGGGGTTATTGGTCATCAGGCGCATCTTCCTCACCCCCAGATCGGCGAGGATCTGGGCGCCGATTCCATAATCCCGCAGATCCTCTTTAAAGCCAAGGCTGATATTGGCCTCCACCGTGTCGAGACCCTGGTCCTGAAGGTTGTACGCCTTCATTTTATTGACCAGGCCAATTCCCCGGCCCTCCTGGTGCATATAGACAATCACCCCTTTGCCGGCATCATCGATCATCTGCATTGCCCGGTGCAGTTGGTCGCCGCAATCACACCGCTCGGAACCGAAGACATCGCCGGTCAGACACTCCGAATGCACCCGCACGAGCACCTCATCCTCGGGTTTTATCTCCCCTTTCACCAGCGCCACGTGCTGTATGTCGTCAACATCATTCTCATAAACGATAACTTTGAAAATACCTCCGTACCGTGTCGGAACCGTGGCCGTCGCCGCCCGGCGGATAAGGGATTCGTGCTGCATCCGGAAGTCGATCAGATCCTTGATCGTGACAATCTTGAGGCTGAACTCCCTGGCAAAGTTCTCCAGATCCGGCATCCTTGCCATCGTGCCGTCATCCTTCATAATCTCGCAAATAACTCCGGCCGGCTTCAGGCCGGCAAGCCGGGCCAGATCAACGGAACCTTCTGTCTGGCCGGTGCGAACCAGCACCCCTCCCTTGCGGGCGCGGATCGGGAAAATATGCCCGGGACTGACAAGGTCGTCCGACTTCGCATTGTCGGCAACCGCGGCCAGGATTGTCGTCGCGCGATCCGCCGCCGAGATGCCCGTTGTCACCCCCTGTTTGGCCTCGATGGAGACGGTAAAGGCGGTATTGAAACGGGAACGGTTATCCCTGACCATCGCCGGCAGGCGCAGGTTATCGGCCGCTTCCTCGGTAAGGGTCAGACAGATCAACCCCCTGCCGTAGCGGGCCATGAAGTTGATCGCCTCCGCCGTGACAAATTCCGCCGCCATGAACAGATCGCCCTCGTTTTCACGATCCTCGTCATCCACCAGGATAACCATCTTGCCGCTGCGGATATCAACCATTGCCTCTTTGATGCTGCTTACACCCATGATATCTCCTCTGAAATTATCTCAGCCCCGCCCGTTAAATTATCAGGCCGGAAGCTTGATTTGCCTGTCATTCCCTTTATTTTATAAACCCGGAACGGGACAGCATTTCCAGGCTGATTCCCTCTTTTGCTCCCTCTTCCGGCGGAACCGCATCGCCCCGGTTGCTGCCGCTTGCAAGCTTCTCTATGTATCTGGCGATGATGTCGGTTTCAATGTTGACGTCATCCCCTCCCTTTTTTATCCCGAGCGTTGTCCCGGCGGCTGTATGCGGGATGACGTTAACATAAAATCTGTCTTTTTCACAGCGATTGACGGTAAGGCTGATGCCGTCCACGGTGATCGACCCTTTAACCACGACATACCGGGCCAGTTCGGGACTAATTGCAAACCCGAAGAGCAGAGACCCGGAACGGGGCGTTTTCTCGATTATTTTTCCTGTCCCATCGACATGGCCAAGGACAATGTGCCCTCCCAGACGGTCGCTTAACCGCAGCGCCTTTTCGAGATTTACCTGTCGTCCCGGTTGCAGATTGCGGAGGGTTGTTTTGGCCAGCGTTTCCGCGGAAACGTCCACCGTGAATGCCCGTCCGGAAATGGCGGTGACCGTCAGGCAGGCGCCGTTTACAGAAATGCTGTCCCCCGCCTTTACATCGTCAAGCGGCAACGCGGTTTCTATTTCCAGCAGGGCGTCCTCTCCCCGGCTCGCCATCCGCCGGACTGAACCCATCGCCTCAGTTATTCCCGTGAACAATATCATCACCCCGGATTGTTCTTCTTCTCCTTTTTATGAACACCAAGCTGCGCTTTATGGACATTAAGCGTCGCTTTTTTCTTGCGCAGAATATCCTTCAATTCGTCAAAAAAATCGCTTACATCGCGAAATTCCCGGTAAACCGAGGCGAAACGGACATAGGCGACGCCGTCGAGCTGCTGGAGCTCCTGCATGATCGTTTCGCCGATCACCTGAGAGGGAATCTCCTTGCCCGGAAATTCCTGGCAGACATGCTTGACATTTTCCACCACAGCCTCGATGGAATCCGTGCTTATCGGACGTTTCTCACAGGCCTTTTTAATCCCGGAGCTTATCTTCAGCGGGTCGAAGGGCTCCCGGCGGCCATCTTTTTTAACGACAACCGGCAGCATTTCCTCAACAAATTCGTGGGTTGTAAAACGCTTGCCGCAACCGAGACACTCCCGTCTGCGTCTTATTTCGTTTCCGTCCCGGCTGATTCTGGAGTCTGTAACCCGGTCTTCATAATAGCCGCAAAAAGGGCACTTCATCGCAGCGACACCTCAATCCCCGCTTCTGCCAACATCTCTTTCGCCAGAGGATCATGGTAGTCATTGCTGACTACAACGCGCACAACCCCGGCGTTAATCAGCATTTTTGCACAGATGCTGCACGGGTAGTTAGTGCAGTACAGGGTGGCGCCCTTCGTGCCGGCCCCATGCAGGGCGGCTTGAATAACGGCGTTTTGTTCAGCGTGCAGCCCCCGGCAGAGTTCATGACGCTCACCGGAAGGAACCTGACACTGCTCCCGCAGACACCCAACCTCGCCGCAGTGCCGGATCCCTGTGGGAGCGCCGTTGTATCCTGTGGAAAGGATAAACCGGTCGCGGACAAGCACGGCGCCTACATGGCGGCGCAGACAAGTCGAGCGTTTGGCAACAACTCCGGCGGTTTCCAGGAAGTAATCATCCCAAGGGGGACGTATGTTTTGCTGCTCTCTTTCCATCTGTGGCCACTGCCCTGTCTATTGGAAATCAACGGGGATTCCAATCAGCGATTATCCCTTATCCTTTGTGGATAGAGGGGGAAGCGTTCGCACAGAACGCTTACCTCCTGACGCACCTCGGCAAGCCGTTTTTCGTCGTGGATATTCTTCAGCACGGAGGTGAAGAACCCGGCAATCTGCTTCATCTCCGCTTCTTTCATTCCCCGCGTTGTCAGGGCGGGGGTTCCGATACGGATTCCGCTTGTTGTTTGCGCCCCCCTGGTGTCGTAGGGGATGCGGTTTTTATTGATGGTGATGCCGGCCCGGTCAAGGGCTTCCTGCGCCTCGCTTCCTGAGATGCCGACACTCGTTAAATCTACAAGCATCAAATGGTTATCGGTTCCGCCTGTCACTAAGCGAAAGCCATCCGCAAGCAGTTCGTCGGCAAGGGTTTTGGCATTTTTCAAGATCTGTCCCTGGTAGAGGCGAAACTCCTCGGTCAGGGCCTCTTTCATGGCTACCGCCTTGGCCGCGATAATATGCATCAGCGGACCTCCCTGCATGCCGGGGAAGATGCTTTCGTCCAATTTCTTCGCGTATTGCTTTTTGCAGAGGATAAGACCACCGCGGGGTCCGCGGAGGGTCTTGTGGGTGGTCATGGTCACGAACTCGCAGCACGGCACCGGGGAAGGATGAAGGCCGGCGGCAACCAGACCGCCGATGTGGGCGATATCGGCCAAAAGCAGCGCCCCGGTCTCATCGGCGATCTTCCGGAATTTTTCGTAATCGATAATCCGGGGATAGGCGCTGGCGCCGACCACGATGATCTTGGGCTGATGCTGCCGGTTCAGGGCGGCAACCTGATCGAAATCGATGGTTTCCGTTTCCCGGTCCACCCCGTAGAAAAAGCTCCTGTATAATTTCCCGGAAAAACTCACCGGGCTTCCATGCGACAGATGCCCGCCGTGGGAGAGGTCCATGCCCAGAATCGTATCTCCGGGCTTCAGAACCGTACAATAGACGGCCATGTTGGCCTGAACGCCGGCATGCGGCTGGACATTCGCGTGTTCGGCGCCGAAGAGTTTTTTGCTCCGGTCAATCGCAAGCTGCTCCACGATATCGACAAATTCGCACCCGCCGTAATACCGATGCCCTGGATATCCCTCGGCGTACTTGTTTGTCATAACGCTTCCCTGGGCCTCCAGCACCGCCTCGCTGACAAAATTCTCCGAGGCGATCATCTCCAGCTTCCCGGCCTGTCTTCTCGTTTCCCGGCTGATAGCGTCAGCGACTTCCGGGTCGGCCTGCATCAAATAGGACATCTGTCTTCTTTCCTCCCGCGATAATGAATATACGACGTTTTCCCGTTACAAGAACCGTTTTCCCATTTACGACCATCAACCAGTCGTTTTCTGCTCCCCTTGGGTTATCTTGTCTAAACGCCGTTTATGACGCCCCCCCTCAAAGGGCGTCTCGAGCCATGTCTGAAGAATTTTTGCGGCAGTCTCCGGATCGGTCTTTCTCCCGGCGAGCACAAGGATGTTGGAATCGTTGTGCAGGCGGCTCAGACGGGCCGTTTCCGGATCAAGACAAAGCGCGCCCCGGACGCCGGGAAAGCGGTTGGCGACAATCGACATCCCGATCCCGGAGCCGCAGATCATAATTCCCCGGGTAAAAAGCCCCGTTGAAACAGCCTCTGCAACCTTTTTACCGAAATCAGGGTAATCCACCGCTGCTTCACTGTCTGTGCCGACATCGGTCACGGAAAACCCGCGGCCTTCCAGAACCGGCTTGAGCGCCTCCTTCAGCACAAAGCCCGCATGATCCGCTCCAATTATGATCTTGTCAGCCGCCATAACTACCCCTCGAATTTTCTTAAGACAAGCACCGCATTTACCCCGCCGAAGCCGAAGGTGTTGGACATGGCGGTTTTAATGTTTATTTTTCTCGCCACGCCGGGGACATAGTCCAGATCACAGAGGGGGTCCGGGTTGTCGAGGTTGATCGTCGGCGGGACAAGCCCCTCGTTGATTGCCTTCAGGCAGAGAATCGCCTCCACAGCGCCGGTCGCGCCGAGCATATGGCCGGTCATCGATTTTGTCGAGCTGACCGGAATCTCTTTTGCGTACTCGCCAAAGACGGTTTTTATCGCCTCTGTCTCATAAGAGTCATTCAGATTCGTGGAGGTTCCGTGGGCGTTTATGTAATCAATTTTCGCGCCGTCGCTTTGCGCATCCGCCAGGGCTGCCCTCATGCAGCGGGCCGCGCCTTCGTGGCCCGGGGGCGGGGCAGCCATGTGGTAGGCGTCGCTGGTCAGTCCATAGCCGACGAGCTCTCCATGAATCCGCGCACCCCTTTTCAGCGCATGGGAAAGCTCCTCCAGAACGACCACCCCGGAACCCTCGCTGACAACAAAACCATCCCGATCAACATCGAAGGGACGGCTTGCCTTTTGCGGTTCTTCGTTCCTGGTGGAAATCGCCTGCATTGCGTTGAAGCCGGCGATGCAAAGCTCGGTGACCGCCGCTTCCGCTCCGCCGGCAATCATCGCGTCGGCATATCCGTCGGCAATAAGACGGGCGGCGTCGCCGATGGCGCAGGTGCCGGCGGAGCAGGCGGCAACGGGACAGTTGATCGGACCCTTGGCCCCGAATCTTATCGAAACATGACCGGCGGCAAGGTTGGACAGGACAGCCGGAATGGTGAAAGGCGATAGCCTGTGGAGCGGTCCCAGCAGCATCCCCTCTTTGGCCTTTTCTATCGTTGCCAGCCCCCCGATCGCCGAGCCAATAACGACCCCGGTGCGCTCGGCGTTGTCTTCCGCAATGATCAGCCCTGAATCGGCCATGGCCATAGTTGCGGCGGCGATCGCGTAGATTATAAAGCCGTCTAAACGCCGCACCTCTTTTCTGTTGAGATACTCCAGAGGGTTAAACCCCTTCAGTTCGCCGGCAATCTTTGTCTCTACATGCTTGACATCGAAGATCGTTATCCGGTCGATGCCGGATTTCCCCTGACAAATTCCCTGCCATGTCTCCGCCAGGTTATTGCCCAGCGGCGTCACTGCGCCCATCCCGGTAATGACTATCCTTCTTTTCAAAAGTCCCCCTTTTCTACTGTCCTGAGATCTGCAAAAATTCGGGGTTACCCGTTCCAGACAACGTTTTTGCTATGGAGAAATTCCGTAACATCCTTGATGGAACGGATCTTTTCGAGTTCGTTGTCGGCAATCTGAATGTTGAAGGTCTCCTCCATTTCCATGATCAGTTCGACCAGATCAAGTGAGTCTGCCCCCAAATCATCAATGAAAGACGCCTCGGGAACGCACTCCTCCCTTGTAACATTCAACTGCTCGGCAATAAGATCGATAATTTTCTCATCCAGTGTCATTGGAATTCTCCTTCTTCAATCAGGTTTTTCCCTTCCGGGACTTATTTCAGCTGCCATTTCAGGTTGTTTAGGCTGTTCAGCCTTAAGACTACAGACTGTTGTTCAGCGCTGCCGCTGTTTCTTCCAGCGAGTTCCGGTCCTCCCCGTTGAGGAGGCGAAACCGCCTGTCGATCCGCCTGATCAGCCCTGAAAGAATCCTTTTGGGCCCCAGTTCAACGATAGTATCGACATCCATTGCGGCCATTTTTAACACCGTATCCCGCCAGAGAACGGGGGTTCTTATCTGCCTTGCCAGAAGCCCCCCGGTCTGCCCGGCGGTGTGGAAGGCGGAAGGATCGCAATTCGGAATAACCGGGGGCGAACAATCCCGGAATTCCACTTCGGCCAGGGCGGAGGCAAACTTTTCGGCTGCCCCGGCAAGCAGACTGCAATGGCAGGGGACGCTTATCGGCAGAATGACAGCACGCGCGCCTTCCTTCTGCCCGGCGGCGGCTACCGCCGCTGCAATCGCGGCAGTATGACCGGAGATGACTATCTGCCCGGGGGAGTTTTCTATGGAAACCTCAACAATGCCACTGCCTTCGCTGGTAGTAACGCGGCATATCTCTTCCACATCGTTCCGTTCCAGCCCCATAATTGCCGCCATTGCCCCTTCGCCAACGGGAACGGCCTCCTGATGAAGCTGCGCCCGTTTCTTGACAAGCATTAGACAGCTCCGCAAATCCACCGCCCCGGCCGCATGCAACGCCGAATATTCACCCAGGCTATGGCCTGCCAGAACAACAGGCTTTTCCTCAACCATGCCGGAAAAAACCCGCCAGGCGGCAATCTCCACCGTAAGAATGGATGTCTGAGTATTAACGGTAAGATCAAGCAGTTCCTGGGGGCCCTTGAAACAAAGCTGCGCCATATCCGTGCCGAAAACATCCGATGCCTCAGCGAAAAGGTCCCGGACTGCCGGATATTCACGGTAGAGCTCCTCCCCCATTCCAGGATATTGAGAACCCTGTCCCGGAAAAACAAGCGCAAATCTGCCCATAAGAAAACACCCGCTCAGTTAACTCAGGAGGCCTTTTCCAGCGGCACAACTTCCCTGCCTTTGTAGGAGCCGCAGGTCGGACAGACATGGTGCGGCAGCTTGGGCTCATGACACTGCGAACATGTCGATAATGAAGGCGTTTTTAAAAAATCGTGCGCCCTTCTCATGTTTTTTCTTGATTTGGAATGCCTTTTAACTGGATTTGCCATCTTTATTACTCCTCTTTAATTTAATGTTCCAACTTAATATTTTTTAAAACAGCGAGCCTTTCGTCGATTGCCTCGCTCCGGCAGTCGCAGGTTGTGTTGTTGAGATTGGCGCCGCAATGGGGGCACAAACCCCGGCATGTTTCCATGCAGAGCGGCTTCATGGGTATCAGCAGCATGACCTGCTCAAAAATAATCTCATCGAGATCGATGATCTCCCCCTGATAATACTGAAAATCGAGATCCGCGACGTTCAGCTCCGCCTCCTCACCCAGTGCAGGCAGCGCCGGGGAAAAGGTGTAGTTGAAGGGCGCCTGCAGCGACAGCTCCGTCATTTCGAGGCAGCGACCGCAGGGGATCTCCGCTTGCACCTTGATGGTCCCCTCGACATAGACATTCTCGCCAATCTTGCGCACCATACAGGAAAAGTCGAGCCGCTGCAGTAAAAAACCGCCCGCGTCATCTTTCGCCAAAAATTGGCGGAACCATTCGCCGTTCCTGTCAAAATTCAGGTTCAGCCCCTCTTCGGGGATGGTGTTGACATTGATCTTCAAAAAACTCACCCTTCTTACCTATCGGAGACTGCCTTCCCCTTTTTCGGGGCGCCCGATAAAGTGCTGAAGTAGATTATAAACAGCTTGAATTGTCAAGAATAATTTCATCAGGACGGTTCGTTCTTGACAGGCTGGCATCTTCCGGATAGAGTCCACACCGTTCTTTCCGTTTAGACATAACGCGCTTGACAGGAGGCTGGAATGCAAAACGAGATGCTCGAATGTTCCCGTGAAGTTGATATGGGGAGTTGGAAAGAGATACCGCTGGAGTATGGGCGCTACCAGCTCTCCGTCCGCGTTCCCCCGGAGTGCGAGCTCATCAGCATGAAGCCGATCCCGGTTGTCGCCGATCCCGTGGCCGCCTACCGTGAGGCGCTTTTGCATCCGCTCGGCAGCCCAACGCTCGGAGAGATAATCAGGGCGAAGGACAAGCTGCCCGCGCAGCTCACGGCAGCCATAGCCGTTTCCGATATTACCCGGCCGGTTCCCTACAAGGGGGAAACCGGCCTCCTGTTGCCGCTGCTATCCCTTCTGGAGGCCGAAGGGGTAGCCCGGAAGAACATCGTGCTGGTGATCGGCAACGGCATGCACCGGCCCAGCAGCCCCGGGGAACGGGTTGAAATGTACGGCGAGGAGGTCGTCGCCCATTACCGGATACTGGATCATGACTGCGAAAATGAAGCCCTGCTGTCGTTTATCGGCGAAAGTGCAACCGGCGGGGACGTTTTTGTCAACAGCGCTTTCTACCAGGCGGATATCAAAATCGTCACGGGCCTTGTGGAGAGTCACTTCATGGTGGGCTTTTCCGGAGGGCGCAAAGGGGTTTGTCCCGGCCTCGTTGACAAGCGGACCATCCAGAAATTTCACGGCCCGGGCTTCCTCGAATCGCCCTTGGCTGACAACATGATCCTTCAGGGCAATCCCTGCCACGAAGAGGCGCTGGCTGTCGCCCGCAAGGTTGGCATCGATTTCATTGTCAATACGACGCTTGACCGGGACATGCGGCTGACCGGCGTTTTTGCCGGCCACCTGGAAGCGGCGCACGAGGCAGCGACAAGCATGGTGCGGCATTACGTATCAGTCCCGCTGGAACACGAGTACGATATCGTTCTTACCCACGGCGGCTATGTCGGACGCGACCACTACCAGGCGGTGAAAGCCGCGTACAACGCCCTGCCGGCGGTCCGGAAGGGCGGAATCCTGATCATGGCGACCGACAACCGCGACGCGCAGCCGATCGGCGGGCTGGAATATCGGAGTCTCCTCCATCTGCTGAAGATGCAGGGGGCCGAGCATTACCTCCGGATGATCGAGGCGCCGGGGTGGAACTTTACCAAGGATCAGTGGGAGCCGGAGATGTGGGGAAAGGTGTTTCGCAAGATCGACGCCAAGCGGTTCTTTTACCTGACCCATACGATACCGCGCGAGCAGTACTCGATCATTCCCGGGAACTCCTGTTTTGACCTGATGGAAAACGCGCTCGGAGCAGAGCCGGCGGCTTCCCTGCAGGAGCTGGTAGAAAATGCCCTGCGGTTCGCCGTAGCCGACTATCAAAGAAAGGGTGTAACTCCAAGCGTGGCGGTGATCCGGGAGGGTCCTTACACAATCCCCCGCCTGGCGGTGGGGCAAGCGGAAAACCGGTGAGAACGGTCATTGAAGCAAGAAACCTCCGCAAGGCCTTCGGCAATCTCGTCGCGATCGATGATCTCTCCTTTACCGTTGCCGCCGGGGAATGTTTCGGGATTCTGGGGCCAAACGGAGCGGGAAAGACCTCGACCATCCGGATGATCTACGCCTTTTCCCCGCCAAGCGGCGGGACCCTTGCGGTGCTTGGCATGGACATAACAAGGCAGGCGCGGCAAGTGAAGGCCCGAATTGGCGTCTGCCAGCAGGAAAACGCCGTCGATCCCGACCTTACCGTGCTGCAGAATCTTGAGGTCTTTGCCAGTTATTTCAATATTCCCGCAGTGGAGGCCAGAAAGAGGTCGCGGGAGCTTCTCAAATTCATGGCGCTGGAAACCCGGGAGAAATCAAAACCCGGCGAACTGTCCGGCGGAATGCTCCGACGCCTCGTGATCGCCCGGGCCCTCCTCAACCGTCCGGAACTGCTTATCCTCGACGAACCGACAACCGGGCTCGATCCCCAGACCCGCCACCAGTTGTGGGAGCGTCTGGAAAATCTCAAGCGGGAAGGACTTACCATTCTGCTGACAACGCACTATATGGATGAAGCCGCCCGTCTCTGCGACCGGCTTCTGATCGTGGACAAAGGGCGACTTCTGGTTGAAGGCAAACCGGCCGAATTGATCCAACAACATGTTGGCCGCCATGTTCTGGAGGTCGTCGAACCGGCGGGCGGGATTGAGACGTTTTTGCGGGAACAGGGGGCGTCGTTTGAAAACCTCGGCCACCGCATCATCGTCAGCATAGATGACGGAGAGGACCTCTGCCTGAAGATCCGCAAACGTTTCGGCGAGGTAGAGTGCATCATGCGCATGGCGACGCTGGAGGATGTCTTTCTTCGCCTCACCGGAAGGGAACTGAGGGAATGAGCATTAAGACAAAGCTTTCTTCCCGTCTGTTGCGGGTTTGGCGGAGAAACCTGCTCGTCTATATGCAGAGCTGGAGGGTCAGGTCCCTGCCGCCGCTCCTCGAACCAATCTTCTATCTTGCCGCCTTTGGGGCAGGTCTGGGCGCACTTATCAGCAACGTTGCCTACGATGGAGCGACCATCTCGTACCCCCGTTTTATCGCCCCGGCGCTGATCGCCATTGCGGTGATGAACAACGCCTTTTTCGAGACCAGTTATGCATCCTTCGTCCGGATGTACTATCAGAAAACCTTTGATGCGATGATGACAACGCCGCTTACCGTGCAGGAGATCATCGCCGGCGAGATACTGTGGGGAGCGACAAAGGCGGTTATCGTGACGGCGATCATGATGGCGGTGATCAGCGCCTTTGGGTTGATCAGCTATCCCGGGGGCCTGCTTCTGCTGCCGCTGGCCCTGCTGGGCGGACTGGCCTTCGGCGGGGCGGGGATGATCTGCACGGCCCTGGTTCCGAATATTGAACTGTTCAATCTACCGATTTTTCTGTTCATAACACCGATGTTTCTCTTCGGCGGGACCTTTTTCCCATTGGCAAATCTGCCGGGCTGGGCGCAGACAACGGCTGTTTTTCTCCCGCTGACCCATCTGGTCAACCTTTCCCGTTCGTTTGCAACCGGCACCTTTAACGCCTCTACCCTGATTGGAATCGCCTATCTGACGGTTTTCTGCATGGCAACCCTGCCTACAGCCCTCTATTTGATGCGGCGCCGTCTCATTAAATGATTGGGGCGCCGCCACAAATTTTCATTGACTGTCGTCCATGCTTTGATTTATCATACTGGGCAGGGATAGCCATTATGTAAAGAAGTTTAAACCCTTTTCACTGATGAGAGGAGGAACAAAAAATGGTTGAATATCCAAGATACGAAAAGGTGCTTTTCTGTACGGACTTTTCCGAAAATTCAGACCAGGCATTCAGTTACGCGTTCGGAATATCGCGGCGGGATGGGAGTGATTTGTACATTCTGCATGTGATGACATACCCGAATAATTATCCGCACTATGTAGAGGGTTATTTGAGCGCCAAGGAGTGGAGGAAGGTAGAGGATGCCCACCAGAAGGCAATCGAGCAAAATTTTGAAGATCTGTATCTTAGCAAGATAAAAGACAAGGAGCATGTGCACGCCGTGATCAAGATCGGCCGCGAAGATGAGGAAGTGCTTGATTTCGCTAAAAAAGAAGGCATTGACATCGTTGTTGTAGGCACACACGGCAGAACTGGGCTAAAACATGCGGTTCTGGGAAGCGTGGCTGAAAAAATCGTCCGGCAGTCGCCTGTTCCGGTCCTCGTCGTCCCCGGTAAAAAATAGGGGTCTAAACCTGAGGGGCGTAACTCATAATTTTCACAAAATCGGCCCGCGCGAGTTTCAGCGGGCCGATTCCACATACTCTACAATCTTTTCTCCAATCGTTTTGACAACATGCTCGAACTTCTGTTCGTCTCGATCCAAGAGCGTCATGCGAAATCCCGGCAGATCGGTAAAGAACGAGGTGAGCGGAATGACGCAGATGCCGGTCGCCCCCAACAGATAATAGACGAAGCGCTTGTCCTGCTCGATCGGTTCGGCAACAAGCTCCTCTATGTAGGTGCGGACGTCTGGCTGGGCGATCGCCAGCCGCTGGTTATTGTTGAGGATCGCCTCGTTGAAAACAACCGTCATGTAAAAGGCGCCGCAGGTCCTGTTTACCATTACATAAGGCAGATCCTTCAGAATTCCATAGGCGATGTTGGAGAGCTTTTCATAATTGGCAACCCTTTCCTTCAGGTATGGCTGATACTCCGGGTGGGTCATAACCCTGGGGATAGCCAGTTGCGGCAGCGTTGTCGAGCAGACCTCCGACATCTTCTGGGTAAGGATTGCGTCAATATAGCGGGCGAAGGTTTCATCCTTGTCGGCATTGTAGAATTCCATCCATCCGCAACGTGAGCCGGGCCACGGAAATTCCTTTGATATTCCCTTCATAGAAATGCCGGGGACGTCGCCGATAATATCCGATAAAGGCGCCGTCTTTTTCCCGTTGTAAACTATGTTCTGGTACGTCTCGTCGAAGATCAGAAAGAGATCGTAGGTGCGGGCGATCTCCACGATGCGCCTAAGGGCCTCCTCCGGATATACGTAGCCGGTGGGGTTGTCGGGATTGATGACGAGGATGCCGACAATCGACCTGTGGCTCTTTACCTTTCTTTCCAGCTCATTGAGATCAGGCGACCAGTCGCAATAAGGGTTCATCCGGTAGGTGTTCGGAGGAAAAGAGGCGTGCAGCACCTCGGCCAGCAGATGGGTGGAATAGGTCGGCTCCGGCATGATGATGCGGGCATCAACACGGATGGCCCCGTAGGCGCGGGCAATTGCATCCCCCAGACCATTGAAGAAAAGTATGCTGTCCGCGGTGATCTGCGCCTTGCCGCGGCTGTTTACCCTTTGGGCGAGGAACTCCCGGGTCGCTTCCATCCCTTTAGTCGGGGAATAGCCGTAAGTGGCGTCTTCATGCAGCAAATCCGTCAGCACATCCTTCATCCATTCGGGGATCTTTTCCCCCTTCTGGATCGGATCGCCGATATTTTCCCAGACAACCTCCACCCCCGATTGCTTCAGCCGATTGGCTACATTGACAATGTTGCGGATTTCATAAACAAGCCCATTCCCGCTCCGGGCAATATCGAATCTCATAATCCCCTCATGTTAACTTCCCGTAAGTTAGATTTTGCGTTTCATTAATACAATTGACAGTTTCTGTCTATAATTTTTTTAAGCGCAGTTTTACTTCTCCTGCTTGTTGTGGACATTAAGGGTTGAAAATCTGTGCTGATAGCAGTATGAGTTAACCGGAACGCAATATTTTTTATCTCCCGTGTTAAAATCGGGAACAACTTCTTTGAAAATATACGAAAAAAGAAAGAAGAATAAATGGAAAACAGATGGACTTTTGTAGATAACCCGGCAAACCTTAAAATCGCCGAAAAAAAAATTACTGCCGCCGACATTGTCGCCGTCGATACGGAGTATGACTCCTTCCGCTATTTTTTCGACAAATTATGCCTGCTTCAGGTTCAGACCGGCGCAGAAACCTGGCTCATCGACCAGATGGCCGGTCTCGATATGGCATTTCTGGGAAAAGTTTTGGACAATCCGGACGTTTTGAAGATCTTTCACGCCGGGGATAACGATATCCGAATTCTCAAACGCGATTACTCATTCTCCTTCCGCAACATTTTTGACACCCATCGCGCCGCCTCCCTGCTGGGGGTGCGTCAGCTTGCCCTTTCCCGTCTGCTGGAGAGCTATCTGGGCGTTACTCTTGAAAAAAAAATGCAACGCTCCCGGTGGGATCTACGGCCCTTGAGTATTGATCAATTGAATTACGCCGCGCTCGATACGGTTTATCTGCCTCCCCTTTATCTCAAACTGAAGGCGGAACTGGGCGAAAAAGGGCTGGAAAGAGAGGCGGAACGGGTTTTTGCCGGGGTAACTGAAGTCGTCTGGAGGCCAAGGGATATCGATCAGAGCGGTCACCGCAAGCTCCCCGGCTATCGGCAGCTTACCCCCGCCCAGAAGGAGAGGCTCCGGTTATTGTACAGTTGGCGCTTCGACAAGGCGCAAAAGACCGATCGCGCCTGCTTCATGCTTTTGTCGGATCAGCAGCTTGTCTCCCTGGCCCGCGTTGACGAAGTCTCGGCGGCGAAAATAGTCGGGCCGGGGCTGCTCTCGTCAGCGGGTGCGCAACGCTTCGGTTCGGAGATAATTGATATCCTGATTCAGTAAAAATACCTCTGCCAGATCTGCCTGGAATAGCATCCGGCCTCTCCGGCTGTTGGCAAAGCGTGCGCTGCGGCGCTACCGGCTTTCAGAGGACAGAAGAGAAGGCAGCGCCAGAGGCGCAAGCACGTCTCCCGGATAGATCACCTTTTCCAGGAAAAGACCGGAGGGCGGCGCTGTGTAGTGCGCCGGGAGATCGGAATGGCTATTCAGCAACTTCTCCACTTCAGCGGGGGAGATATTTCCCCGCCCCGCCTCGACCATAATCCCGACGACTCTCCGCACCATTTTCCACAAAAAATGGGAACCTACGATGCGAAAGACGATCATGTCCCCCCAACTGTTCAACTCCAGCCGCTCAATCTGCACCTCCGTCGAGAGATTTTTATCGATCCTTTTATCGGCGAATGAGGAAAAATCGTGGAATCCGTGGAATTTTTCCATTGTCGCCTGCACTTTTCCCATATCCAGCACATCTTTTACCCACCAGACATAACGCTTCATAAAGGCGGTGCGACGACCGGACAGCAGGTAGATATAACTTCTGGCCTGCGCCGTGTGCCGGGCGTGAAATTTGTCCGCGACCTCCTCGACCTTGAGAATGTTGATCGAGGCGGGGAGCAGTTCGTTCAGTTCGAAAAGCATCTTTTGCGGCGGAATCCGGCGCGGGGCTTCAAGGTGGGCAACCTGGGCCAGCGCGTGCACACCGGCATCGGTGCGTCCGGCCCCCTGAATCTCCACCCCCTGGCCGAAAAGTTGCGACGCTGCCTCGATCAGGGTTCCCTGCACGCTCCGGGCGTTTTTCTGCGTTTGCCAGCCGCGGTAGCCGGTTCCGTCATACTCCAGGGTAAGCTTGTACTTGCAGCAAAAAGACTGGCCCGTTCTTTTCGGGCGCGGCGACGCATTTTTCTCTTTCATGTTGTCCCTCATCTTCCTTAATTGTTCGCCAACCATTGCCTGATCTGGTGTTTTTTATTTCAGCGGCGGCACCGGCAACAGTTGCTGATTCTTCTCCCCGAGAAAGATCATCCCCTGCAGGCCAAACAGGATGTCGGCGTCGGGCAGGTCCCGGTCGGGAAGTTCCCTGCCGGGGTGAAGCGTCGTAATGACCGTTTTTCCCACGATAATCCGGCCCTTTACGCCATTGGCCCCTTTTGTTCCTACTTTCCAGAAATTGTGGAATATCATAGGTTTTCCCCGGTACGTTCCAATATACAGCATGATATGCCCCGGCGTCCAGAGCAACGTCCGCCAAGGGACGCCTTGCTGGGTGATGAGCGCCTCTTTTTTTTCAGGAGCAAGCCCAAGAAGCGACACGAACCTCCCGGCGCCGGCCTGGTCAATAGAGTTGCGCGGCAGCAGGATGCCGAAAGGGGCGAACAGGTCCCTGGTTGTTGCGGAACAGTCCCGCCTGCCCTGGAATCCCCCCCAGCCGTATTTTCCGCCGACGAGTTCGCCGGCAAGGCGCGCGACATTACGGGCGGTGAAAGGAAGCGGCTTTTCGGTCGCCGCGCCGGCCGGGATGCTTCCTTCGGATAACGAGGCCATGCCATCGGCGCCTCTTTGCGGAATTCCGATGCGCATGTTTTCGCCATTGCCCCCGACTTTGGGGAAAACGGCCCCCAGCGGCGCGAAAAACAGGGTGCGCCCGCCGACTGAAACCGGCGTCTTGTCCCGCACGATGGTTACATAGGTTCCATTTTCCCAGGACGTCATAAAAGCGGGCGTCACGGGAGCGATCGCATCGGCCTGAACCCAGCCGACAAGGTGGTCGGTCTCCGCAAGAAACCATTTTTTATCCCGGCTGATTAACGTGATAAAAACAGGAGTCCCCGCCGGGATATAGGACTGCTGAAAGTTGTCGAATGAGTTTTTTATCCCCGGCGTCGAATAATTCGAATGGCGCTCTATGGTTGGAAGCATTCGGGAATCGGTTTGCCTTAACGTTATTGCAGGAAACAGCCCTTGCGGATAGCGTTCGACGGGAACATTTTTAATGATTGATCTTATCCAGTTTGGGCTGCGGAGCCGTCCGTCGCTTCCATAACCAGAATTATTTTCATATTTTCGCACCCCCCACATTGCCGTTTCCCGAGGATGGCGCGGTTGCTGACGACGCCACGGGTTAAAAAACGTAAGGTTTGCTTCCCTGTTCAGGCGCGCCTGCTCTTCCGGCGGCAGCAGCCATTGATCGGCGGTGGCGGCTTCTATGTAGGAAAGCGGATTCTGACTGAGGGCGGAAAGATCGCGGATCGTTCGCTGCGCCAGAATGCTTGACGGCGCTGCCAGTTGCGCCAGCGTCAAAAGGAAAATCATCATGACTGAAGTGATTACAGGCAACGCGAAGAGATGCAGGAGTCTCTTTATTTTAGCAGCCATTAAACAAGTTCGGAAAATCATAGCGCGTCTTTAGCTTATTCCGGCATCTGCCGGTTTTGGGGTATCGTTAAATTGCGTTGAGGCGCTTACGCGGCCTCTGAGGTCGTCTGTACGGCTCTGGTTTTCGCAGTTGGGAAGCGTGGCTCAAAACGTGAGTTGCGCCCAGTCATCCTTGATGAGATCGGAAATCACTGAACCGACATAAACTACATTCAAACCCGCGGCTTCGAGGGGGGCAACGATGTTCATCCGTTCGGCGCACCACCTGCATGCCAGCACCTCAACGCCGACATCCTGAATATCCTTGATCATTTTCTGAACCTCATAGTCGTAGGCGGCCAGTTTTTCCGAGGGGCCGAAGAAGATGACCTTTACTTCATCAAGCCACTTGCGCTTTGCGGCGTTCAGGGGATAGACCAAGCCGGCTTCGAGCGCTACTTCCCGGTTGTCGCTGGTTATGAGTGCAAACATTTTTGTTGCCATGAGGAGGCTCCTTTCTCGCTGTTTCTGTGACCCTATCAGAAAAAAGAGGCGTCAGCCACCATTTTAAATACAAGTCCCTTGACTCACACCCTGTTTCATCGTATAGCCTCTCCCCAAGAGAAAAAGCCTTATCCATAAGCAGGATGCGCCCCTGATCGTCCCTTAAACGATGAACGGGCAAAAGCCTTTTTCTCCCAACTAACAAGGAGGTTTTATGAGCAGACACAAAAAGATCAATCGGGAAAAAGAGATAGACAGAAAACGCAAACGCCGGAAGGAGAGTCTGAAGCTGCGGCTGAAAGAGGCAAAAGCGGGCAGCAAATAAGTCACGGCGGCGCAAGGTTGACCAGGCCCAGGAGAAAAATCAGGGATGCAGCAAAGCTTCAGTTTGTCTTTTGGTCAAAGTTGCCCCGGGCGCACTCGTACATCATGATCGCCCCCGCCTGGGGGAGGCTCAGTGACTCCCCCTCTCCCGCGCCGGAAATTTTCCATGCTTCGTTTGTCAGATTGAGGAGCGCCTCCGGCAGACCGTGACTCTCGCTGCCGAGGAGCAGCGCCGTTTTGCGGCCGCAGGGATGGGGGGCAACGCCCTGGCGGACATCGCTTCCGACAATCGAAAAGCGCCCCGATATATTTGCGATAACCTCTTCGAAATCAGCACCTTCAATAATATTTAGCTGGAAGATGCTTCCCATCGAGGCGCGTACGACCTTCGGGTTGAAAACCTCGCAGGAATTTCGGCTGAGAATGATTGTGGAGAAGCCGAACCAGCAGGCGGTGCGGAAAAGCGCCCCCAGATTGTTGGGGTTGCTCACCTGATAAAGCAGCAGAAGCGGCCCGGGGACTTTTTCCAGCACTTCGGCAAGGTGTGACTCCGCGGCAGTGCCGTCTGCTGGAAGCGACCCCGGCACTGCGGCTATCGCCATCACCCCTTCCGGCGACTTGTCCTGGCTGAGCGTCCCCCATTCACGCTTCGTCAGTCCGTAAACAGGCGTCCCGTCCGGAATCCCGGCGAAAATATCCGGATAAAGGCCTCCGGCAATTTCCCCGCAAATCAGAATCCCGTTTACCGGCCTTTCGCTCTTCAGCAGTTCCCCGACGATCTTCTCGCCCTCGGCCAGAAAAGCCCTTTCCTGACGACGATATTTCTCCAGAGTCAGCTTTTTCCAGCCCCTCAGTTGCGCTTGAGACGGCCTGGGTATGCCTGCTTGCATGCTTCGTTCCTTCTTTTCTTCATTGAATTGCCAATCACTTTGAGCTCATCCGTAATCATCCGGCAACGATGTCTCAATCACCACCCTTTGCCCGACAAAAATTTATCCCTGTTTTATTTTTTCTCAAATATTTTGAGATACCGGCCATAACCCGCTTTTTCCATATCCTCTTTGGGGATAAAGCGCAACGCCGCAGAGTTTATGCAGTAGCGAATTCCCGTGGGCTGAGGGCCGTCGGAAAAGAGGTGACCGAGGTGGGAATCCCCATTTTTACTCCTGACTTCGGTGCGCTGCATGGAAAATCTGCCGTCATTTTTTTCCGTTATGCTGCCGGGCTCCAGCGACCGGTTAAAGCTTGGCCATCCCGTCCCCGAGTCGAATTTGTCGAGCGAAGAAAAGAGCGGCTCCCCCGAGACAATATCCACATAAATGCCCGCCTTTTTGTTGTTCCAGTATTCGTTGCGAAAAGACGGCTCCGTGCCGTTGTTCTGAGTTACATCGTACTGCAGGGGCGTCAGCTTTTTCTTCAACAGCTCCCTATCCGCTTTTTGACCGGCGGGAGCAGCCGCATAATTGATGCCTGTATCAGCTCTCCCCCACACCTTTTTCAGGAACTGATCGCGGCCTGAACCCAACCGGTAATTATCATACCGCAAGGGGTTAATTTTGCAGTAATTCTGATGGTAGTCCTCCGCTTCATAAAAGCGCTCAAATTTTTTGATCTCCGTTACAATGGGTGATTTAAAACGGCCCGCTTTCTGCAGCTCTTCTTTAGACTGCAACGCGCTTTGCCGCTGTTTATCATCGTGATAGAAAATCGCGCTTGCATACTGGGAACCGCGATCGACAAACTGTCCGCCGGCATCGGTCGGATCAATATGACTCCAGAAGACATCAAGAAGCTGCGCGAATGTAACCCTTGCCGGGTCATACCGCACCTGAACGGCTTCGACATGACCGGTTCTCCCGGAAGATACCTCTTGATAAGAGGGATTTTCCGCCTTTCCCCCCGTATAACCGGATACTGCGCCGAGCACCCCGGGTATTTTTTCGAAATCTGCTTCCACACACCAGAAACATCCCCCCGCAAAGGTAGCTGTTTCGACAACTTCAGAACTTTTCTGCATATTTTTTGCGCCCTCCCGGCTTTCTCCTGCCGGTTTTTGGACATTAACCTCCGGTTGATTGCACCCCAGCACCATACCAAATAAAAGCAGGCAAATGAACCGCTTTTTCATCATTTATCTCCTTTCCCGACTGGCGTGGGATGCAGCCCTCTGTAAACTTATTCATTGCGCCACTGCGGTTTTCTCTTTTCGAGAAAGGCGACAAGGCCCTCCTGGGCATCCGCCGTCTTCAGGAGTTCCTGCAGATAGATAGCTTCGATGGTTTGCAAAGAGGGTTCCAGTGGGTCCATAAGCCCTGCTTTAACCGCCTTTTTTGTCAAGCGGAGCACCTCGGCGCTCAGCCTCAGATAGGGCTTCAAAAAGGCCGCGGTTGCCGTTTCCAGCCCGTCTCGCCCCACCACCTGGTTGATCAGCCCCAGATCCCTGGCCTCCCCGGCCGAGATGGTTTTTCCGGAGAGGATCAGCTCCATCGCTGCCTTCTGCCCGATGATGCGCGGCATGATCTGGGCGGCAATCGGGGGAAAGACCCCGACCTGGATCTCCGGCTGGCCGAACTTGGCATCATCCGCGGCAATAACCAGATCACAGAAGATGGCCATCTCGCAGCCGCCTCCCAGACAGGAGCCGTAAACCGAGGCCACGGTTGGAACGTCAATTTTCTCCATCCGGCGGAACATGCCGTGAAAGGCGTCGATCATCTTCGGCGCCAGATCGCCCATGTGTTCCCCTACATCCACTCCGGCGGAAAAGCATTTGCCTTTTGCCTGGAACAGAACTACCTTCAAATCCTTCTGGCCTCTCCATGAATCCAGCACTTCATTTATTTCCTTCATCATGGCGATATTCAGGACGTTCACCGGTGGCCGATTGAGGGTTATGCTCCCAAGGCCATCCTGGAGAACCGCTTCAATGTACTCGTAGTTCATGATCTTCTCGCTCCTTTTTCGATAAAAAAGAGGCAGGCAGGTCTCTTTTGTGGGGAGGGGGCTTGCCTGCCTCTTCGCTGTTCATCTGCATATCTTAAATCTTCAATGCCCTTATTTGATAGGCTTCCCGAGAACTTCCGAGAATGTTTCCATATCCCACGCCTTGCCTTCGACGATATCCTGACGGAACTTGATGAAATCAATGGTATCCTTGCCGGTGATCTTCTTCGAGTTGAAGGCCCCGAAGCCGAGGAAGGCCTCGCCGCCCATGTTGGCAGCCAGCCAGTGGCGATGGGCATTTTTCATGGTATCCCAGAAGAATTTTTTCTTCTGGCGAACGCTGTCAATCGACTCCATCAAGCAGCCGGGGAACAAATTGGCGAACGTCCAGACCATCTTGTCAACCTCCTTATCGAGGAGTTCGAAATCGGCATTGGGCTGATGCAGTTTGACAAATTCACGGGCAGCCTTGGCCTCTTCGCCGGTCTTGTTTTCGCCGTAAACGATCTCGCCGTCCTGAACGTAAACATCCGTGATGATCTGGGGATTGCGCACCCATTTCCCCTCCACCTTCAGTACGGGAACAATCTTGCTGATCAGATTCTTCGCCTTCATCTTGTAGGCCGACCACATCTCACAGGAGACGCAGTTCCACATGGCGTCTTCGATGCCGAGGTACCAGGGCAGAAAGTCCGAGGCGCCGCCGACCGGGGCGGAGCCATGTCGCGGACCCGCCTGACCGTAGATCGCCAGATCCGAGGATACGGCAAGGTCGCACGCCATGCCGATCTCCTGACCTCCGGCCACCCGCATGCCGTTCACCCGGCAGATAACCGGCTTCTTGCAGAAGAGGATGGAATCAACCATGTGGTTGAAGAGTTCCATGTACTGCCCGTACTCGTCGGGCCTCATGCTGTAATACTCGCTATACTCCTTGGTGTTGCCGCCAGTGCAAAACGCGTAAGGGCCCGTGCCCGTGAAGACCACAGCCACAACGCTTCTGTCTAACGACGCATTTTCAAAACCGGCAATAACCCCTTTGACCATTTCTGTCGTGTAGGAATTGAACTGTTTGGGGTTGTTGAGGCGAATCCACGCGGTAAAGAGGCCATCGACGACCTTCCCCGTGGGATCGGTAAGGGGCCTTTTCTCATAGACCGTACAGGGCGCTTCCGTTCCCCAATGCTTGTCCGTATGCAACGCGTGATCCTTGATGCCGTCTTCCCGCGGCAGCCATTCCAAACCCTTTAATGTCATAGCGTCTCTCCTTCTTGTTTAAATTTATCGTCTCTCTTCAGTCCTTTTTCGCGAAAGCCCGTCCCTGCCGATTTCAGAAATCGGGGGTCAGCACAATCCGTTTCATCGGCGGCGTCTTATGATTCTCGGCAAATGTCTGCTCGATTGCGCTCATCGGCCGCGTCTCGACAAACTCCTCGATATTGACCTTTCCGCTCAGGATCATGTCCAGAACGATCGGGTAATACTCAGGCAGACATCCCCAGGTTCCAATAATCTCTGCGTCAAAGGCCATAAGCCGGCTGATGTTGTATTCCACCGAGCTTACGCCGTATCCCACTACCAACAATTTCCCCGTAAAGCTCAAGAGGGCCAGCGCGATTTCCTGTCCTGCCTTGGCGCCTGTCACCTCGAAGATCTTCCAGCCGGTGTTGGGAAGACCGTTTGCCTTGCAGAGTCCCCGGTACTCTTTGACGATGGCGCCGGTGTCCTTGCCCGTTGTGTTGATGACAAAGTCCGCTCCGAATTTCAGCGCCTTATCCAGTTTTTCCTGATTGCGGGCGATGCCGATGACCGTCTTGGCGCCCAGGGCCTTGGCGACCTGCCCCACATACTGCCCTACTCCCCCGGTGATGCCGAGCACTATAACATTGTCGCCCGGCTGCAGGTCGGCCCTTTTGGCGGCCTGATAGGGCGTGGTGGCGGCATCGGCCACAACGGCAAGATGGGACAACGGAATGTTCCCCCGGTTCTTTACCTCGCACAGATCAACGCTGGGCACAGGGATGTGACTGGAAAAGCCTCCATACAGGCCGATGCTGTTTCCCGGCATCTTCTGATCCAGGCACCGATTCCCCCGCCCCGTTTTACAGAGGTAGCATTGCCGGCAGGGCATAACCGCCGGGATAATAACCTCTTTTCCGATCCATTTGGCATCCCCGGCAACAACTGTTCCCGAGATCTCGTGCCCCAGGGTTAACGGCGGTTTGGAGACAGTGGGAACGCCATCATAGAAATATCCCAAGTCCGTGTGACACACCCCGCAGCCAGCTACCTCTACCAGCACCTCCCCTGGGCTCAGCTCCGGAACCGGAATTTCCGTCTTCTGCAGTTTGCCAGGCGTGGTCTCTTTGGTTTCCCTGTTGAAGACGGTCGGCTGAACCATCTGCCAAGTCTTTATCTTATCGGGTACTCCTGCCATTTTCTCCTCCTTAATGTTTTTTTATCAAGTAATTGTTGGCCATCATGGTCCATATTTTCTTGATTAGTTGAATAACATGTCAGGGAAAACATCTCAAATCATCCCGTAACCCCCATCGACACAGAGGAGCTGACCGGTAATGTAATTGGCGTCGTCCGAGGCGAGAAATACAAAAGCGGGGGCAATATCCCCGGCCTCGGCAAAGCGTTTGAGCAAAATCCGGTTCATGTAGATCTCCGCCAGCTTTTCATCCGTTCTAATCTTCTCGGACATGTCCGTGGCTACGATGCCGAGGGAGATGACATTGGCGCAGATGTTGTAGCGGGCCAGTTCCCGGGCAATGGATTTGGTCATGCTCAGGACGCCCCCCTTGGCGGCGCTGTAGTTGATTTGCCCGACTGTTCCCACCAGGCCGGCAACCGACATGACGTTGATGATTTTCCCGCTGTTTTGCCCTTTCATCAGATTGGCGGCGGCCTGAGTGCAGAGGAAGGCGCCCTTCAGGTGAATGTCAACCACCTGATCCCACTGCTCTTCCGTCATCTTGAGCAGCAGGGCGGGCCTGGTAAATCCCGCATTGTTGACCAGGATATCCAGCCTGCCGAACCGCTCCATCCCCGCGGCAAAAAGGCTTTCCACATCGGCCTTGCAGGCGACATCCGCTTTAACGGCAATGGCCTCGCTCCCCATCGCGGCGATGGCCTCCACAACCTCCTGAGCCGCCTTTTCATTGGAGGTATAGTTGACTACAACCTTGGCCCCCTCCTTCCCGTAGGCGAGGGCGACCGACCTGCCCACTCCACGGCTGCCTCCGGTTACCAGCGCGATCTTGTCCTTGAGTTTCATAAATGGCACCTCTTTTCCAAAGGTTGATTGATCTGATTTAGTGCAACTGTTTTTCGCCTGACGATAAATCCCTGATAAACAGTCATTATAGAAATGGAGCATCAACTCCTGAGACAAAACCTATAGGCACAGGCTCTTTTATTTTCCTTCGCGACTGTGATGTACAAAGCCATAAATGTTTTATAAATACTTCGCTGTCGCCGCTCCGCAGTGTTTATACTGGAACTGTTTTTTACTGTCAAGGACAATTTGGAATCGGGAAAACGCGAAACTGGCAATACAGGTTTATAAAAATGGCCGCCCCTGTTTGGATAAGAAAACAGGAAGGAAGGATGATAAGGGGAAGCTTCAGCGGTCCAGCTCTTCCCTGAGGGCGCGTGCCAGCATTTCAACCGTATAAGGTTTTTTGAGGTACCTCCCTGCACCCAGCCGCTGCATCTCGCGCACCCGGGCGGTTTCCGAATAACCGCTGGCGATGATAGCCCGCTGGCCCGGGCGGTAATCGAGTATCTTCCGGTATGTATCCAGTCCGTCCATTCCCGGGTCCATGATCATGTCCAGCAGCAGCAGATCGTATGGCTGTTCCATTAAAGCGGTGACGGCTTGCTCACCGCTGGCGGCAACGGCCGCCTGATACCCAAGATGGGTCAGTATTCTTTTTGCGATATCCTGCTGCTCCGCTACGTCATCCACAATCATAATTCTTTCTCCCCTGCCCCGGATCTTTTCGAGGTCAATTGCGGCAGCGGATACGAAGACCTCCCGGGCGGTAGCCGGCAGGTAGATGGTTATGCGGGTGCCCTTTCCCATGACACTTTCCAGATTGATGTACCCATTGTGATCCTTCACTGCTCCCCAGACCACGGCCATCCCCAGACCCGTGCCGCTTCTCCCCATCACTTTTTTCGTGTAGAAAGGTTCGAATATCTTTTCCCTGTCCTCAGGTGTAATGCCGACCCCCGTGTCTTCTATGGTCATTACCACGTAATCCCCCTCTCTGATATCGTCATAGCCCGCAATAGGTCGATCAACATAGACGTTTTCCGTACTGATGGTGATGACTCCTCCTGCAGGCATCGCTTCGGCAGCATTGTTTACAAGGTTCATAACCGTCTTTATAAGATGGACGGGAGAACCTGCTACGTTCAGCAGACCGGCGCTCAACTGCGTTTTCACCTCCGCATGGGGATTGTGGAAAATCAGCTTATCGAACTCGGGGCTTTTCAGGTATTTCTGGATGATGCTGTTCAGGTTAACAACCTCGCTGCTGGAGACCCCCCGGCGGGCCATAGTCAGCAGATCCTGCACGATCGCCCCTGCCTTCAGGCCGCTCTCCTTGATCGCCTGGAGCGGATCCCTAAGGATGCTGTCCCCGGGCGGCAACTGCATCAGTAAAAGATCTGGATAGCCGACGATGCCGGAGAGGATATTGTTGAGGTCGTGGGCCACCCCGCCCGCCATGGTTCCCAGGGCCTCCATCTTTTCCGCGCGTTTTATCCGGGACTCGAGCTGCCGCTGGAAATCTTCAGTACGCTTTAGTTCGGTGATATCGCGTACAGTGGCCAAAATGGATGTTGTACCGCCGACGGCGATCTGGAAAGAATAGACCTCAACATCCAGAGAGGAACCGTCGCAGCACAGATCCCTGAGCCTGTAAAAACGGTTGTCCAGATTGGGCCAAGCTTTACGGCGATTCGAAAGGAACAACCGGTCCTCTGGATGAACCAGATTGATTACATCCATGCATAGGACATCCTCTTTGCGGGTAAACCCGTGAACCCTCAGCCAGCTCGGATTAACGTCAACGATTTTCCCCCCGGTTGTCAGGCTCATGGCTTCAGGCGAATCCTCAAAGAGCGTCCGGTAGGTCTGTTCAGAGCGGATGAGCCGTTCGATCAACTGGTCCCGTTCTTGAACCGTTGTTTCGTAATCCTCAATCAGATCGTGAACCATCCAGTGGATAAACTTGTTGGTGATCCCCCTGCTCAACCGCCGATACCAGGGAGACGGATCCCAGGTAATTCGGAACAAACAGCAATCATCTCCATCGACGACACACTGCGTTTCTTTGGCAACTACATTGGAAACCCCTGTCAGCCGGCCTATTTCAGTGTAGATGCCGAGGTTCCAGTGGCAGACATTTTTGGTCACTCTGAAACCCGGACGGTATCTTAACTCGAAGCTCATCGCGCCGGACGATAAATCGATCAGTCTGACATCCTTGGTATTATTGAACCGGGCGTTAATTCTGGAAACCTGCCTCGCCGTGACGGCGGGTCCCATGAGCCGGGCCGCGAAGAGCGTCCGCTTGGAGAGGCTTTCGCGGACGGCGCCTGCACCTACTTCAATGAGCGGATTCGGGGAGTGAACCACCTTGTAAATGTTTTCGAATAGGGCCAGTGAAAATTCATTGGATACCCAGCAGGCGGCATCGTTCAGGTGTGCTTCTTGAACCGGATGGAAAGTTGAAGGATGAAGTTTGTCCCTGATGAGGAAGCGCGGATTGTCCGTCAACCCTGTGAGCAGTTCCCGGACCCCCTGATCGCCATAATGATTCCTGATGTAGGCGATCATCCCCTGGAAATTCTGACAGCAAATATCCCTGTCCATGACGGAAACGCCCATAAAGAACTCTCCCTGTCACTCTGTAGTTACGGATAATCAAGGAATCCCATACAGCGCGGCATAACATTCGCACCACAGGCTCTATCCTGCTGGTGAGCGGCGCGGTCTCTGTCAGGACATTTTGGCACCCAAAATCTCGCGCACGTCCCGAAGCAGTTCGTTGATTCGATAGGGCTTCCCTATGTACCCCGTGGCGCCTGCCTCCAAGTTCTTATTCCAGTCTTAGTATGGCTCTATCCCTGCTGAAACCGGTTTTTTGCGGCAAGAAAGATCTCTACCTTATAATGAGGATGTTGGTGCGCAAGGTATATCAACTCTGTACAGATGATCCGATAAACTGCCCCAGCCGGATCAAAGGCCACGCGGAAGCGGCGCCTGCTTGCGGGATTTGGCGCCATTTAGCTCTCAATTGGTCCAGATCGTCTTTTCGCCACATGGCGCCAATAAATGCGCCAATGGCCTCGGCGTACTTGCCAATGGCCTGGCCGCCCAGCACCTTGCCGTCCAGCAAAACAATCCGCAAATAATCATCGCCGCTCTGCTTTTCGATAAGCTCGGATTTCCCCAGCATACACGCGGTTGCCCGCATGGTTTTACCGAAGGTGGACGCATGGGTGTTAAAAAAATGCACTCGCGCAAACGCATAGGCGCCAAGGTATTTGACATCATCTCCCAGGATGTTTCTGGCCACGATTTGCGCCTGCTCAATCGCGTTATGCTTCAACTGAAACATGACTGTCTCTTCGGTACAGGCATCAAAGGTTTCGACACAGTCCCCACAGGCATAAATATCGGAAACCGAGGTTTCCATCTTCCTGTTCACCTTGATGCCGCGCCCCGTTTCGATCTGCGCGGTTTTGGCAAGCGCCGTTCCGGGAACCACGCCCGTTGCAACTACAACCGTGTCGCATTCGATCTCCCGCTTGTCCGTGACAACGCTGGAAACCTTTGCCTCCCCTTTAATCTGGAGAACCTTTTCCCCGGTATGAAGATGAATCCCGTACCCCTCCATCGCCGCTTCCAGTATCCTGGCGGTGGGCTCATCAAACAGGACCGGCAGAATCCATCCCAGAAGCTCAATGATATGAACCTCATATCCCTTTTTCTTCAATGCCTCCGCCGCTTCTATCCCAATCGCTCCGGAGCCGATCACGACCGCTTTGCTGCCTTTGTGAGCTTCCAGCTTTTCCGCTTCCGACACCTGTTTGCAACTGAATACGCCTTCGTTGCGAATCCCCTCAATCGGTGGAAAGAAAAGGGCGCCGCCATGGGCCAGCACGAGTTTGTCGTAGCCTATTTCCACGCCCTCTTCGGTTGTGACATTCTTGGCCTCCGGGTTAATGGCAGCAACCTTGCTGTTGAACATAATATCAATGTTAAGCCGCTTGTAATCTTCAACGGTTTTTTTGAAAACATCTTTCTTCCCGATATTGCCGGCAAGATAATAGGGAAGCGAGCATGGATCATATTCCGGAACAGCCTCGGCGGAAAGGATGCATATCTCGATTTCCTTGTCCCTTTCCCGCAGTTCAGCGGCCACTCGATTGCCGGCAATCCCATTTCCCACAATAACTACCTTGTGAACATTAAACTCCGTTTTCATGGTGTATTCATCCTGAAATTATTTGGATATATGGCTCTTGAGCGCTCCGCCCGTTCCCTCACCACTCCCTTTGTCAGCGCGTCCTCTTTGCTGATTTTAAGGGCCCCCTCGCGACAGGCGGTTACACACCAGGGTCCGGCCGCATCGTCTTTGCACATATCGCAGGTCATCGTCTGCCCCGTATAAGGGTTTACCAACGGGCTGCCGACCGGGCAGATATAAACGCACGCCCTGCACCCGATACAGACATCTGTGTTAGTTATAACCGTCCCATTTTCCTGTCGCACCCGCGCATTCATTGGGCATACCTTGATGCAGGGGGCGTTATCGCACGCCATGCAGATGACGGGGACGTCAACCTCCTGGACTTCAAGCCTGAGGATTTTAAGCAAGGCCAACCTGGAATTTACATTTCCCTGATGTTTCATCGAACAGGCAAGCAAGCATTGTTGGCACCCGGTACATTTGAGGGGATCGACTACTAATTGTTCACGCCTTATTTCCATTCTCCGCCTTTATGAATTTCGATTATATTGTTTCGGTGTTTGCATCCTTAACCTTTTTGAAACAGCATGGGAATGTATATCTTTACAGCAGTTCTGGTGCGGATGCTACACTGTAGATATTCCGGTTGTCAAGACAAACTTTCGTTTCCCGCGATCCCTCTGCGCAGCCTCTAAATATTAAAGATTCAATCCTGCCTTAGTTAAAATATCATCTTCAACTGTATATTTTATCTATTAAATTCCGTATTTTGAATGCTTGCAAAGGATCGCCTTTAAAACTTACCCATCGGCCAATCTTGATTGGCATCGGCTACCATTTATGATATAGAACCGCCTGCGTTGTTATAGTTAACGCAATGGTATTGTTATTATTCAATAAATTGTGACATCTATCGATAGGGAGACAATATGCAGGCATTGGAAATAATCAGCGCAGCCAAAGCGGAAGGCCGCGGATCCTTGACCGAGGCAGAATCAAAGGAGGTTCTCCGGCAGTTCGGTGTGCCGGTAGTGGAGGAACGCATCGCAGTTTCACCGGAAGATGCAATCCAAGTTGCTAAAAATACAGGGTTCCCCGTTGTTCTGAAGGGGCTGGGAACAAAACTTGCGCATAAGACCGAGCGTGGCCTTGTTTTCCTTAACCTGAACAGTGAAGATGCGGTGGAAAAAGCGGCAAGGGCCGCGGCGACCTCGGCCGGAGCTGATCTGGAGGGATACCTGATCCAGCCGATGCTTTCCGGACATCGGGAGTTTGTGGCCGGATTGTTTCACGATCCCCAGTTCGGGCCGATTGTCATGTTCGGACTGGGCGGCGTATTCACGGAAGCCATTGACGACGCTGTTTTTCGCGTCGCCCCATTGACTAAAAACGATGCGGAACAGATGATAAATGAGATACGTTCCCAAAAACTCCTGGGGGCTTTCCGCGGCGAACAGGCGGTGGAACGAAAGCGGATCGTCAGCACCCTTCTGGGCTTATCCCGTATAGGCATGGAAATCCCGGACATTACGGAAATTGACATCAACCCGCTTCTGGTCGGTCCCGAAGGCCGGGCAGTGGCCGTTGACGCATTGGTTGTCATCGGCGAGAAACCAGCCCCCAAAAAATACCTCCCCGCGATCGCTTCATCCGCCATCGGAAAGTTCTTCTATCCGCGCTCGATCGCGGTTATCGGGGCGTCAAACGCCTTCACCAAATGGGGATACCGAATGATGTGCAGCATTATCGCGGGCGGATTCGCGGGCGAGGTTTACCCGGTCAATCCCCGGGGCGGGACAATTACCGGCAGAACGGCCTTCAAATCGGTAGCGGAAATACCCGGTTTTGTTGACCTCGCCGTAGTCACAATCCCCGAAGACAGGGTGATCGAGCTCATCCCGCAATTACAGGCGAAGGGAATAAAGAGTATGCTGCTGATCACCTCCGGCTTTGCGGAAACCGGGGCAGAGGGCCGCAGGCTGCAGGAAGAACTGGTGCAGGCGGCCCGGGCCGCCGATATCCTGATCATGGGCCCGAACACCATGGGTCTTTGCAACCCGCACAATGACCTTCTTTGCTGCGGAGGGGCCAATGTGCACCCCAAACCCGGGACAACGACGCTGATCTCGCAGTCGGGAAATCTCGGCGTTCAGCTTCTGGAATTTGCGGAACGGGAAGGGGTAGGCATCCGCGCCTTCGGCGGCTCGGGCAACGAGGCAATGATTACGATCGAGGATTACATGGAGGCCTTCGAGGTCGATGAGCTGACCAAGACGGTCGTGATTTATTTAGAAAGCATTAAAAACGGCCGGCGTTTCTTTGAATCCGCGCGGCGCGTCGGCTTGCTCAAACCCGTGGTAATGCTGAAGGGAGGTAGAACGGAGGCCGGGCATCACGCTGCGGTCAGTCATACCGGCGCGCTCGCCTCCAACGCAAAGGTCTTCAACGCGGCGGCGCGTCAGGCGGGGATAGTGATCGCGGAGCAGCCGATCGAGATGCTCGATGCGTCCGCGGCCTTCTCCTCGCTGCCCCTCCCCCGCGGCAACCGCGTCGCGATCATGACGCTGGGGGGCGGCTGGGGCGTTGTCACTACCGATCTCTGCGCGGAAAACGGCCTCCTCATCCCCAAGCTCTCACCGGAACTGATCGCAAACATCAACAAGGTTCTCCCCCCCTACTGGAGCCATTCCAACCCGGTTGATCTGGTCGGAGAGTTTGACCCGAATATCCCGATGTTCGTACTGGAGCAATTATCCCAATGGGATGGCTGCGACGCGGTGCTGCATCTGGGAATTTCCGGAAGGCTTTCTTCGCTACGCAAGATGATCAAGGACGTCAGAATATCCGACCCGGAAGCGGATCAGAATTTTCTCTCCGCGGTCCCTCAATTGCTGGAAGAGTTTGAAAACAAATTTCTTGCTCACACGGCCCATCTGATGGAAAAGACCGGCAAGCCGATTATCGGGGTGCCGCTGATGCAGGAGGAAAACATCCATACCGTAAACGATGTCGAGGGGAGCCCCTATAAAGCCGTTTCGTTTCTCACGCCGGAGCGGGCGGTCAAAGCCCTCTCCCGCATGGCCTCTTACAGCCGGTGGCGGGAACTGCAAAGGCAGCGGGAAGATTAAATCATGCCGGCCGACACAAAGCTAGCTATTCGAGCATGGTTATGATGGCTTCTGCAACTTCCTTTCCCATTCCTATCCGCCCGCTGCGAGTGGAAGCAGCAAAACCTCATCGCCGTCTTTGAGCGCCGTATCCATTCCGTTCAAGAACCCCACGTCCTGCCCATTCACCATTAAGCGGATCTGCGGACGGAGGGTCCCAGTTTCGGGTTTGAAAAGGCGCCGCGACAATTTATCCCCCCCCATTTCAATCATCCGGGACAGGAGACCCCGCACCTTTGTCCCCTCGGGCAGGTCAACCTCCACCTCCCCTGTGCCGAGCGCCCTTTTTAAGTGATAAATGGTTTTGATCTTGACCCGCATGTGCAGCCCATCCCTGTCTTATACGCCCAGAATATCAGCCACGTATTCCAGGCTCAGCTCCTTGAGCCTTGCCCGGGTAGGAACCCCTGTTGTGATCCGCTGCAGCGCATTAAACGCTTGGTTTTGAGTGGTTGCCGCCATTTTTGATACATCCCATGCAAGTTGTCCGGGATCGCCTTATTCCGTAGATGTTCTTCAAATTTTGACTGTAATGCGGCAGGGATCTCTATCATGTGGAATCCGCCACTTTCCTGATAATCTTTACTTTTACATGATATACGGAAAGTAAAAAATAAATGATTGCAAAACCCATGTCAAGGGTTTTATATGTATTTCAGGACAGTTAAATCTGAAAAAAGGGATCTGGCGGCGCGCGGCTTATACGGAACGTTATCTGAACAAAACATAAATATTGAGATATTGTAAATAAAGACCCAAAATCTATTCCAAGAGGTGAAAAATGAATAAGTTATTTACTGCTATTGTCCATAAAGAAGATAATTTATATGTTGCTGAATGCCCGGAAGTGGGTACTGCAAGTCAAGGTGCCACAATCGAAGACGCTATTGTTAATTTACAAGAAGCGACTGAAATTTATCTTGAAGAATTTCCTTTGGAAAAAACCCAACATCCTTTCCTTACAACTTTTGAGGTAGCTGTTAATGCCTGAACTTCCGATTATCTCTGGTAAAGAAGCTATAAAAATATTCGGAAGCATGGGCTTCAAGCTTGTCAGGCAAAAAGGCAGTCATGCAGTTTTAAGAAAAAGGAATAAAGGTTGTGTTATTCCCCTTCACACTGAACTTGCTGTTGGCACCCTACGAAGTGCAATTAAACAAGCCGGCATTGCTGTTGAAGAATTTATAGACGCATACAAAAACAGATAACAAATAAATCCAGCGGACGGCAAAAAACACCGCCGCCGATTTCAGGCGTTATCGTGCAAATAAAGGAGCATAATAAATGAATCTTTACCTGAATGTGCCAGCATATTTTTTATTGACACCTATCTCATTTTGAGATAGATTCCTTACATGCACATAATCACCCGAAAGCGCTTGATTGAATTTACTAAAAAGCATCCTGATTGTTCTTCTGCGATTGAATCCTGGTATAGGATAGTAAAACGTACTGATTTTAATTCATTTGTTGAACTGCGCCAAGCATTTCCGGGAGCTGATAAGGTCGACAATTTAACGGTTTTCAATATTGGTGGAAACAAGGCCCGTTTAATTGCTGCAATACACTACAACACGCGACGGATTTATATTCGGCATGTTCTTACTCATAAGGAATATGATCGAGGATATTGGAGGAAATAATGAATACTCAGCTTAAAGAAATTGCCAACGTTTGGCCGAACATACAGAGTGTATTTTCTGTGCCCCACAATGAAAAAGATTATAATAACCTGGTCAATTTTCTTGACGACCTCATCGATGAGGTTGGTAACAAAGAGTCTCATCCCTTATCTTCATTGATGGAGACGATTGGCAGCCTGATCGAAACCTATGAATCCCAAAATTACCCCGATATAGAGGGGGATCCGATAAATGCCCTAAAGACCTTGATGGAAGAACATGGCCTGAAGCAATCAGACCTGCCCGAGATCGGGAGCCAAGGAGTGGTGTCGGAAATTATATCCGGCAAACGTCAGCTCAATGTTCGCCAACTTAAACTTCTCAGCGAGCGTTTTAAAGTTTCTCCTGTAGTGTTTATATGATTGAACTGTAATATCATTCTTTATGCAGCTCCTGGAATGGAAGGTTTTTATAAAAAGTTTGGGTTTGGATCTATGAAAACAGGGATGGCTTTATTTACATCTCCACAAGCGATGGGAAAATTCACTGAATAGCTTGCCGAAGAAACGATGATGAGAATGGCCAGATTAACAATATATACTTTCGATAACAGCGAGATTAGTGTATGTAAATGATACATCGGAAATGCGGGACACAACGAAGAGTCGTGGGATTCGCAGAGCCGACTTTCGGTGTACGAAGTGCGGCAATTCCGTCCGCCCTCCGTTGCAAGGGAGGAGCTGTGAAACTTAAAGTGTCTCTCAAACTGAGTGCTGAAGGAGGTTCCACAAGATGATGACGATGTACGAAAAAGGCAAACTTTACGATATCCCGATTATCGACCTGAGACCTGATCCCAACCAGCCTCGGAAGTCCATCGAGCCCCAGGCGCTGGCGGATCTGACCGAGTCGATCAAACTCCAGGGAATTATCCAGCCGATCCTGTTTCGGGTGACGCCCGAGAGCCCCTACCTGATAATAGTTGCCGGCGAACGCCGCTTTATGGCCGCCCAAAATGCCGGTCTTTTTACGGTTCCCGGCATCTTTGTGGAGGGCAACACGGCGGAAATCGCCTTGGTGGAAAATCTCCAGCGGCAGGACCTCACCTGCATTGAAGAGGCGGAGGCGTTGAAAAAACTCATGGATGATGCGAAATACACACAGGAACAGTTGGCGGGGGTGATCGGCAAGCCCCGCGCTACCATCGCGGACACCCTTTCGCTCACGAACCTGCCCGTGGAGATCCGGGACGAATGCCGCGGCGACCGCACCGTCAGCAAGACCAGACTTATCGATATTTCGCGGAAGAAACAGCAGCGCGCCATGACTACGGCCTACGCCAAATACAGAGAGGAACTCAGGAAGGCGCAGGGAGGGGGCACGAAGAAGCGAGTGACCCTGACCGCGGGCGCCGCCTTGTGCCAAGCCCTTGACAAGACCCGTGAGAGGGTGGAGAAAACCGACCTCGCCGCCTTGTCCGCAGAAGACCGCCAGGCCGCCAATGACTCCTTCAACAGCCTTCGGGAGGCCATTGGCAATTGCCTCAACCCATCGTCCGGGGGAGGCCTGGCATAAAAATATGACCGCTGGTCATTTTCGGCTATCCTAAATTTTCAGAGCGTCGTCAAAAGCAGATTAATAACAACATGTTAATGATTGTCGGTTTTCGACAATCATTTTAAAACAGCCCCTCAAAGCCTTGGAGAGCAACCATTTTATCTATTTTTGCGCCAATATTTGCTGATTAAATTGATAAAATGGCGTTGTTTTAAGCTTTACAAACGTGACAATTATGAATGCGGACGCTCAATGCAATGTCGGATTGGCTGTTAATAGCGGAGCCATTTTTTATGGCCATTGCCAATGCTCTTCAAATCTCGATTGCGACGCCAGCGTGACCGTTATGATAATTTACCCTTCTGATCACGAATAACATTAAAATTGACATGATATACGGAAGGACAAAAATAAATGGTTGATAAATATTTATCCCGATATTATACGTAACATCCAATAATTACCCCGCTTGAAATGTTTCGAAGGTCCCCAGGCGGCAAAGTCAATGGGAACATGTTTTCATTTTAAAACCTTGCAGAAACCATACAACTGGCGGAGATATACAGAAACTTCAGAATAACTTGTTGGGTAGAGGAGAGAAAGTGTGACGAGTGAGCAGCTAATTGGTTTCCTGGGACTGTTTGCAACGGTGGTGTTTGGCGCCCTCAGTGTCTATTTGTTTCTAACAAAACGATACCCAGGCCAGATTACACTAGTGGACGAGAGCACAATTGCTCTCTTTGACGCCATAGTGAAGAATGTCTCCGATCTTGCAGTCCTGTACCGGGAACGCCCCGTGTCCGAGGGTCTGGTACTCTTTCGGGGGGCCTTTGTTAATACGGGATCGAAAGACATCGCAGCAGACATGGTGCGGGAGAGACTGTCTTTGCGTCTACCAGACAATTTCACATGGCGCTCAGCGAAGGTCGTATCTTCTTCGCCTGCAGTACAAACGAGAATTGAACTTACTGCAAATGAAATCAGTTTTGATATGGACCTTTTTCGATGCAAGGAGTTCATTCGGTTTGAGGCAGTGGTCGAAGTCCCGGTCAACTCAACAGGGCGATCAGACTCTGAAAAGAACTTAAAAGAGAGGCTTCATCAGGCTCTGCAAGCGCGTCACAGGATTGCAGATACGCAGAATGTCAGGATGAGAGAGTTCCCTGATGAGGCTTACACAAACCGCCAGCTGAAGAAACTGCGGGTTCCATTTGCGATTTTGGCGGTCATGATTCTGATTCAATGCGGAATCTTGTTCTTTGATAGTTCAGCCCAATTGCGCTTCATAATTGAGGACAAGGGCGAGCAGGTTGAAGTGAAGCTCACTCCAAGAACCGGTGACATGGTGAAACTGACGGGAGTTTCCAAAAAAGAATACGCGAAGTCTGTGCCCGCCAAAGACTTCTTTAATACTCCGGGGATTGTGGCAAGGACTGTTCGGGACCGATCGATGATGATCGTGACATTCTCCATGATAGGTATCACCCTCGCACTTTTTGGCGGGCTCTTCCTCATGATCTATAGAGAGCGGTGGCAAGCGAAACGACTTCGAAGAGCTCTGGGACTATCAGATGAAACTTGACAGAGAACCCAACCTATAAGGATTGAGTCGACCCGCGAGGCAGTTAAATTGATGGCACGGACGTAATTGCGGGTCGAACTCAATCCATTGTTCAACAAGCCCGATCATATTATATAGGGTAATGATTAGATTGCGCA